>NZ_RZSC01000029.1:0-21478 GCF_003998155.1 Mesorhizobium sp. M1E.F.Ca.ET.063.01.1.1 | reverse complement strand
GGCGTTCCGCTCCTTTTTCTCCGGTTCGCCGATCAAGCGCATCGGCCGCGATCGTTTTGTCCGCAACGTCTTGATCGCCGCCGGCAATTCCGGCGATGTCTCGCTGGCGCCGATCGTGCGCGGCCTGCTCGACGACGGCTCGCCGCTGGTGCGGGGTGCGGCAGTATGGGCGCTATCGCTACTGATGCCGCGGCGCGATTTTGCCGAGTTTGCCGCATCGGCCTTGCAGACGGAAAACGAGGCGACGGTGCGCGACGAATGGCTTTCGGCGCTGCCGGATCCCGCAAAGGATCGTTGAAGGGGGGGTTCATTGATGAGCGGAAAACGCTTCTTCATTTTCGGCGCCGGCTATTCCGGCAAGGCCTTTGCCCGGGCCAACGAAAACGGCGCGCCGATCCTTGGGACGACGCGCTCGCCGGAAAAATTCGAGGCGCTGCGGCAGGCAGGGATCGAGCCGTTGCGCTTCGACGGTTCGCTGACGCCCAAGATCGGCGATGCGCTTCGGCAAACCACGCATCTCATCGTCTCGGTCGCGCCGGACGAAGCGGGAGATCCGGCGCTCAACGCCGCCGGCCAGACGATCCGGGCGAGCATGCCGGCGCTTGCATGGATCGGCTATCTTTCGACCGTCGGCGTCTATGGCGACCATGGTGGCGCCTGGGTGGACGAGACCACCGACTGCAAGCCGGTGTCGAAGCGCTCGACGATGCGGGTGGCGGCCGAACGGGAGTGGCTGAAACTCGGCCAAGAGATCGGAAAACCGGTGGCGATCCTGCGGCTGTCCGGCATCTATGGCCCGGGCCGCAACGCGCTGGCCAATCTCGAGGACGGCATCGCAAGGCGGCTGGTCAAGAAGGATCAGGTGTTCAACCGCATCCATTGCGACGACATCGCCGGCGCGCTTTGGCATCTGGCCGAACAGAATCTCGGCGGCATTTTCAACGTCACCGACGACGAGCCGGCACCGCCGCAGGATGTCGTCGCCTATGCCGCCGGATTGATGGGCGTGGAGGCACCGCCGGAAATTCCGTTCGAGACCGCCCAACTTTCGCCCATGGCGCGTTCTTTCTATGGCGAGAACAAGCGCGTCGCCAACAACGCGATCAAGGCGGCCGGCTATCGCTTCCGTTTCCCGAACTATCGGGTGGCGCTGGAGCGGATGTGGGCCGACGGCAACTGGCGGGATGGGGAACCGCGCAGCCCGATGAAACGCTCGTGATCGAAGCGAAGCGCATGGCATGATATGATTCGCGCCTGAAGCATGTCGCCGAGGATTGCGTCGCGCCACTGGAGAGGGGACCCGACCTGATGACGTTGCGATCGCTGCCCGACAGGAAGCCGTTCCTGACCGCCGCGCTTGCGCTGGTGACTTTAGCCGCGCTGGCGGCGGCCGCGATCTCGGCCGAACCCCGCGCCAAGGATCTGTTCGGCGCCGAAAAGCTGCCGGCGGTGGCGCCGGCGCAATCCTTCGGCTTCTACTCCAAGGGCTGTTTCACCGGCGGCGTCGCCTTGCCGATGGACGGGCCGAGCTGGGAAGTGATGCGCCCCTCGCGCAACCGCCGCTGGGGCCATCCGTCGATGATTGCGCTGATCGAGAAGCTCGCCCGTGATGCCCATGCGGATGGCTGGCCCGGCTTGCTGATCGGCGACATTTCGCAGCCGCGCGGCGGGCCGATGATGACCGGCCATGCCTCGCACCAGATCGGCCTCGACGCCGACATCTGGCTGACCCCGATGCCGAGCCGTCCGCTGACGATTGCGCAGCGCGAGACCATGAGCGCCAAGCTGATGGTCGACGAGAAAACGCATCTGGTGAAGGACGCGCTGTGGACGCCGGCGCATACGCGGCTTCTGAAGCGCGCGGCGAGCTACGCGGAAGTCGAGCGCATCCTGGTCAATCCGGGCATCAAGAAGAAGCTCTGCGACACCGTCACCGGCGACCGTTCCTGGCTGCGCAAGATCCGGCCGTTCTGGGGCCACGACTATCATTTCCACATGCGCATCGGCTGCCAGCCGGGCTCGCCCGGCTGCAAGGCGCAGGATGCGACGCCTGACGACGACGGCTGCGGCAAGCCGCTTGCCTGGTGGTTCACCGAGGAGCCCTGGCGGCCGAACAAGAACCCGGATGCGCCGAAGGCCCGCGACCTGATGACGATGGCCAACCTGCCCAGAGAATGCCGGGCGGTGCTCGCCGCGCCCGACGCGCCTTCGCTGGAGGCTGTCACCTATCAAGGCGGCGGCGCGACAGCGGTAGCGGCCGCCAAGCCGGAACCGGCCGAGCCGGCGCAGACGATCTCCAGCAGCGCCGCGGCACTCCCGGCCGAGGCCAGCGCCTTCGCGCCCACGCCCTCGATCGGCATTCCGCTGCCAAGGCCAAGGCCGGGGAACTGAGGCCCAGCCTGCGACCCCCCTTTGAGGGCAGGACAATCGCATAGGGCGCTCCCCCTCTCCGTCTCGGCTTCGCCGAGCCACCTCTCCCCCACTTTGTGGGGGCGAGGAACCCAAGCTTTTCAAGGCTGCGACATCAGCGGTTAGCGTTTCCTCGCCCCCATGAAATGGGGGAGAGGTGGCCGCGAAGCGGCCGGAGAGGGGGGCTGGCGCTGCCATATGCGATTGAGCTGGCCGCCAAGCGGTCAGAGGGGTTGCCTCCTGAAGCTAAGCCGCTTTCCCTTTGCCACCCCATGCGCTAGTTCAACGAACAGACAGGCGGCAGATGGTCAGAACGGGGACGAGCGAGAAAAAATGGCAGGCGAAGACGATACAGCGCTGCGGTTTCCGGTCCTGATCGGCGACATCGGCGGCACCAATGCGCGCTTTTCCATCGTGCTCGACGCCAATTCGGAAGCGACCGAGCCGCAGATCGTGCAGACGGCCAATTTCAAGACCATCGACGAGGCGATCCAGGCGGCGGTGCTCGACCGCTCGTCGATCCAACCGCATTCGGCGGTGCTGGCGGTCGCCGGCCCGGTCGACGGCGACGAGATCCGGCTCACCAACTGCCCCTGGGTGGTCAAGCCGCACCAGATGTTCGCCAATCTGGGCTTGAGCGAAATCGTCGTGCTCAACGATTTCGAGGCGCAGGCGCTGGCGGTCGTGGCGCTCGGCGAGGAGCATATGGAAAAGATCGGCGGCGGCACGCCGGAACCGAGCGCGGGGCGGGTCGTGCTCGGCCCCGGAACCGGGCTCGGCGTCGCCGGGTTGATCTACGCGCTGCGCCATTGGATACCGGTGCCGGGCGAGGGCGGGCATATGGACATCGGCCCGCGCACGCCGCGCGACTTCGAGGTGTTCCCGCATATCGAAAAGCTCGAGGGTCGCATTTCCGGCGAGCAGATCCTATGCGGCCGCGGGCTGGTCAACCTCTATCGCGCCGTGGCCAAGACGGATGCCAAACCGATGCCTTTCACCACCCCGGCGGAGGTCACCGCCGCGGCTTTGGCCAAATCCGACGCGGTGGCGCAGGAAGCGTTGGAACTGTTCGTCACCTGCCTCGGCCGCACCGCCGGGGACCTGGCGCTGGTGTTCAAGAGCCGCGGCGGCGTGTTCCTGACCGGGGGCATCGCGCAAAAGATCGTGCCGGCCCTGAAAGCCGGCAATTTCCGCGCCGCCTTCGAGGACAAGGCGCCGCACAGCGCGCTGATGCGTTCGATGCCGGTCTATGTCATCACGCACCCGCTCGCGGCGCTCCTCGGCCTCGCCGCCTATGCCAGGACCCCCTCGCTGTTCGGCGTCCAGACTGCGGGGCGGCACTGGCGGACGTGAGGCTGGCAGCGATCCAGCCCAGGGCGGAGTTTCGTCGCAGAGACTCCGGGACCCTGTCTGAGAGGCCTGTGCCAAGCACGCGCCGGCCTCTGGAATTAAAAACATCCTTCGCCGCTTTCGCGATGCCGCGACGAAGTTTCGCCATAGGCAAGCCGCCACTGGGGCGCTAAGAGGGGTGCCGAATTGCAGCCCGGCTGCGAGGCCAATCGAAAATCACGGAACAAACCCCGATTTGAACCAGTCGCTTCAACATCAAGCGAAGGCCCTGCCGGGCGAAACCTGGGCGATCCTGCGCCGCATCATCGCCGAGAACGGCCGCGAATACCGCTGGTCCTATGTTGTCGCCATCACCTGCTCGCTGGTCGTTTCGGCCACGACGGCCTTCGCCGCCTGGATCATGAGCCCGGTCGTCAACCAGATCTTCTACGAGCGGCGCGGCGATCTGATCCTTCTGATCTGCGCAGGCATCATGGGTTCCTTCGTGTTGCGAGGGCTTGCCACCTATGGCCAGGCGGTGACGCTGTCCAAGATCGGCAACAATCTGGTGGCGCGCTACCAGCGCCGCATCTTCGACCATCTGATGAAGCTCGGCGTCGGCTTCTTCACCGACACGCGTTCCGGGCAGCTCGCGGCGCGGGTCAACGAAAACATCAACGGCATCCGCGACCTTCTGTCGATGACGCTGACCTCGATCGCGCGCGATGCGGTGTCGCTGATCGGCCTGATCGGCGTCATGATCTACCAGGACCCGCTGTTGTCGCTTTCCTCGCTGCTGATCGGGCCGCCGCTGATCTGGGCCGTCGTCTATCTGCAGCGCCGCGTGCGCCGCATCTCGCGCGAGTCCGTGCAGATCAACTCGCGGCTGATCGGCGCCATGCAGGAAGCGACGCAAGGCATCGCCATCGTCAAAGCCTTCACGATGGAGGAGGAGCTCTCGCGCCGCATCGGCAAGCTTTCCGAGAGCGCCGAGCAGCGCGGCAACAAGATCGCGCGCGTGTCGGAGCGGCTGACGCCGATTTCCGACATGCTGGCCGGCCTCGCCGTCACCGGCGTCATCGCCTATTCCGGCTATAAGGCGCTGGTTCTCGGCGAGCCGCCGGGCGCGGTCTTCTCCTTCATCACCGCGCTGATCCTCGCTTACGATCCTGCCCGACGCCTGGCGCGCACGCAGGTCGGCATGGAGCGGGCCCTGGTCAACGCGCGCATGATCTACGAGCTGCTCGACCTCGAACCGCAACAGGGCGACGCACCGGACGCGGTCGAGGCCAGTATCGGCAATGGCGAGGTGCGCTTCGACAATGTCACCTTCGGTTACGCCGAAGATATGCCGGTGCTCAGGAACCTGAGCTTCACCGCCGCCGCCGGCAAGGTCACGGCGATCGTCGGCGCCTCCGGCGCCGGCAAGTCGACGCTGGTGGCGCTCTTGCAGCGCTTCCACGACGTCGATAGCGGCAGAATCGAAGTCGACGGGCAGGACATTTCCAAGCTGACGAAGCGTTCGCTTCGCAGCTCGATCGCCTATGTCGCGCAGGCGCCCTACCTGTTCGAGGGCACGATCCGCGATAACATCCGCTATGGCCGGCTTTCGGCCACCGACGCCGAGATCGAGCTGGCGGCTGCCCAAGCGGCGGCCGACGAGTTCATCCGCCAGCAGCCGCAGGGCTATGACACGCCGGTCGGCGAGAACGGCGTGACGCTGTCGGGCGGCCAGCGCCAGCGCGTCTCGATCGCCCGCGCCATCGTGCGCCAGGCGCCGATCCTTCTGCTCGACGAGGCGACCTCGGCGCTCGACAACGAGGCGGAAGCGCGCGTCCAGGAAGCGCTGACCCATGTCATGGAAGGGCGCACCACCATCGTCATCGCGCACCGGCTGTCGACGGTGGTCAATGCCGACCACATCATCGTGCTGGAGGAAGGCCGGCTGGTCGAGGAAGGCACGCATGCCTCGCTGATGGCCGACCCGCACAGCGTCTATGCCCGCTTCCACCGGGTTCAGGGCAACAAGGGCCTGGGGCTTGTCGACGACGCCAGGCCGATCCAAACTCCGTCGCCGCGCAGCCGCGCGAAGAAAGCCGTCAGGAGAAGCGCATGAGCGAAGCGGGCGATATGGGCCTGGTGGTGGTGGGTGCCGCCGGCCGGATGGGCCAGACGCTGGTCCGCGCCATCCACACGATTCCCGGCGCGCGCGTCGCCGGCGCGGTCGAACGGCAGGGCTCGCCCTATCTCGGCAAGGACGCAGGCGAGCTCGCCGGCATCGGCACCATCAACGTGCCGATCGTCGACGACCCGCTGCCGGCCTTCGCCAAGGCCGACGGCGTGCTCGATTTCACGGCCCCTAGCGCGAGCGTCGAATTCGCCGGCTATGCCGCGCAGGCGCGCATCGTCCATGTCATCGGCACCACCGGATGCTCGGCGGAGGACGACGCGAAGATCGCGGCGGCCGCGCGCCATGCCACGATCGTCAAATCCGGCAATATGAGCCTCGGCGTCAATCTTTTGGCGGTGCTGGTGGAGCAGGCGGCACGCGCGCTCGACCCGCAAGATTTCGACATCGAGATCCTGGAAATGCATCACAAGCACAAGGTCGACGCGCCGTCCGGCACGGCGCTGCTGCTCGGCGAGGCGGCGGCGAAGGGCAGGGAGATCGCTCTCAAGGACAACAGCGTGCGGGTGCGCGACGGCCACACCGGCGTTCGCAAGCCGGGCACGATCGGCTTCGCGACGCTGCGCGGCGGCTCGGTGGTCGGCGAGCACAGCGTGATCATCGCCGGCACCGGCGAGCGCATCACGCTCTCGCACCAGGCCGAGGACCGGGCGATCTTCGCCCGCGGCGCTGTAAAAGCCGCGCTTTGGGCGCGCGCGAAGAAACCCGGGCTCTATTCCATGCGGGACGTGCTCGGCCTGAGCTGAGGCGGCCTATTTTCCAACGCAATTCCGAACGGAAAGCCGCTACACACTTTTCCTGGAATTGCTCAAATCGAACCACTTATCAGGAGCAAACATGTCGGGAACTCTCGTGCTCGTGCGCCACGGCCAGAGCGAATGGAACCTGAAGAACCTGTTCACCGGCTGGCGCGACGTCGGCCTGACCGAGCAGGGCAACGCGGAAGCCCTTGCCGCCGGCGAGAAGCTCAAGGCGCGCGGCCTGAAATTCGACATCGCCTTCACCTCGGCGCTGAAGCGGGCGCAGAAGACCTGCCAGATCATTCTCGACGTGGTCGGCCAGAGCAGTCTCGAGACCATCCGCGACCAGGCGCTCAACGAGCGCGACTATGGCGACCTGTCGGGCCTCAACAAGGACGACGCGCGCAAGAAATGGGGCGAGGAGCAGGTGCATATCTGGCGCCGCTCCTACGACATCGCGCCGCCCGGCGGCGAAAGCCTGAAGGACACCGGCGCGCGCGTGTGGCCCTATTACCTGCACGACGTGCAGCCGCATGTGCTGCGCGGCGAAACGGTGCTGGTTGCCGCCCACGGCAACTCGCTGCGCGCGCTGATCATGGCGCTGGACGGCAAGAGCGGCGAGGAGATCGTCAAGCTCGAGCTCGGCACCGGCGTGCCGGTGATCTACAAGCTCAACGCCGATTCGACCGTGGCGAAGAAGGAAGTGCTGGAGGGGTGAGGGCTCTTTTGCCTCCTTGCGGCGGCGACTAGGCGCGCGGTTTCCAAGGCAAATCACTTCAGATTTCTGTTCCCGCGCTTACCCATCCGGCGTTTGCGCTGCCCCTCACCTGCCTGCCGGCATCCTCTCCCCGTATAGTGACGGGGAGAGGGAAGCTCTTGGCCGATTTCGCCAGTCGCCAGCGGTGCAGGAAGGGCGCCGAGGCCGAGGCCAGCCCCTTCTCCCCGTCACTATACGGGGAGAAGGGCCCGGCAGGGCGATGAGGGGCAGCGCCGACGCAGACGAAAAAAGCGCGTTGACACATATCGTTTGCCCGCTTACATGAGCCCGCACCAGCCCAGATGGCGGAATTGGTAGACGCGCACGGTTCAGGTCCGTGTTCCGCAAGGAGTGGAGGTTCGAGTCCTCTTCTGGGCACCATCTTTCCCGACTGCCAACGGGATAGCGCTTCCAGATTTACGACATTCGTGATTGGCCGTAGCCTCTGAGCTTCGCCATCCACCTCCCCTCCCGGCCAGTCCCCGAACAAACCGCTTCAAACCTAGCACCCCTGGCGTTACGGTCCGCCCCATGGCCCCTTCCGTCAGCCCGACCATCGCCGCCCGCCGCGACCAGATGTTTCCGATCCTGACCGATGCGGACATCGAGCGCATGCGCCGCTTCGGTGAAGCGCGCGCCTATGACGCCGCGGAGCCTATCGTCACGGCCGGCTCGGTCTCGCCCGGGCTGATCCTCATCCTGTCGGGCAGGGTCGACATCACGCAGGCCGGCGGCCTTGGCCGGCCCGAGGCGATCATCACCTACGGCTCCGGCAACTTCATCGGCGAGCTGGCGCAGCTTTCGAACCGGCCGTCGCTGGTCAATGCCGAAGCGGCCGAGCCGGTCGAGGCCATCGTCATCCCGTCGCAGCGCCTGCGCGACCTGATGGTGCAGGAGGCGAACCTTGGCGAACGCATCATGCGGGCGCTGATCCTGCGCCGCGTCGGTCTGCTCGAAAGCGGCGTCAGCGGACCGGTCGTCATCGGACCTCCCGGCAATGGCGACGTGCTGCGGCTGCAGGGTTTTCTCACCCGCAGCGGCCTGCCGCACCGCGCGCTCGATTCCGACACCGATCCCTGCGCCAAGACGCTGATCGAGCGCTTCCATGTCGATCCGCATCATCTGCCGATCGTGCTCTGTCCCAATGGCAAGCTGCTGCACAATCCGGGCGAGAGCGAGCTCGCGCGCTGCGTCGGCCTGCTGCGGCCGATCGATGCCGGCAAAGTCTATGACGTGGCCATTGTCGGTGCCGGGCCGGCGGGGCTGGCCGCGGCGGTCTATGCCGGCTCGGAAGGGCTGTCGACGATCGTGCTCGATTGCCGCGCCTTCGGCGGGCAGGCTGGCGCTTCCTCGCGCATCGAGAACTATCTCGGCTTCCCGACCGGCATTACGGGCATGGCGCTGATGGCGCGCGCCTACAACCAGGCGCAGAAGTTCGGCGTCGAGATGGTGATCCCGGACGAGGCGAAGCTGCTCGGCGCCGCCGACGACATGCCCGGCTACAGGCTCGATGTCGGCGACGGCGAAAGCGTACGTACGCGCACGGTGGTGATCGCCAGCGGGGCACGCTACCGCCGCCTCGATATCGCCAACCTCGCGCAGTTCGAGGGCACGTCGGTGCATTATTGGGCCTCGCCGATCGAGGCGCGGCTTTGCCGGGAGCAGGAGGTCGCGCTGGTCGGCGCCGGCAATTCGGCCGGCCAGGCGGCTGTCTACCTGGCCAGCCAGGTGCGGAAAGTGACGCTCCTGGCGCGCCGCGACAGCCTCGATGCCACAATGTCGCGCTATCTGGTCGAGCGCATCGAGGCGCAGCCGAACATCGAGGTGCTGACCGAGACCGAGATCGAGGCGCTCGACGGCCACGAAGGCAATCTCGACCAGGTGCGCTGGCGCAACCGGGTCACCGGCGTGGAGACGACGCGTGCCATCCGCCATGTCTTCCTGTTCATCGGCGCCGACCCGAACACCGACTGGCTGGCAAGCTGCAATGTGATGCTGGACGCCAAGGGTTTTGTGCGAACGGGGCCGGATGTGGCGCCGGGACACGGCCCGATGGAGACAAGCCGCGGCGGCGTGTTCGCCATCGGCGACGTTCGCTGCGGCTCGACGAAACGGGTCGCGGCGGCCGTCGGCGAAGGCGCCCAGGTGGTGTCGGCATTGCATGCCTATCTTGCGCAGAGCCGCGCCGCTCAGAGCAACTCCAGGAGATCGTGATGAACGAATGCAGGCATACGGAGGACATCCAGGACGTCACGCCGAGCGCGCTCGGCTGCGAGGAATGCCTGAAGAGCGGATCCTGGTGGGTGCATCTAAGGCTCTGCCGCACCTGCGGCCATGTCGGCTGCTGTGACGACTCGCCCAACCGCCACGCCACCAAGCATTTCCACGCCACAAGCCACCCGGTCATCGAGGGCTACGACCCGCCGGAGGGATGGGGCTGGTGCTATGTCGACGAGGTTTTCATCGACCTCGGCGGCCGCACCACGCCGCAGAACGGACCGATCCCACGCTTTGTTTGAGGCGGCCCTGACCTCTCGGCGCGCCACTTGCCTGCGCGGCGCAAAAAAAAGAGGTCGCCCGAAGGCGACCCCAAAAGCCCGTGCTGTAACACGTGGGCAGAAACTTATTTCGCACATCCAGACGCGTTCGGGTCCGCAACGCAGTCGGCTATGTGATTGAACTTTGTGTTCAACGCCCCGCCGAGCGAGCTTGCTCCGACCATGATCGCCAGTGCGATCAGCGCCGCGATCAGGCCGTATTCGATAGCCGTTGCACCGGATTCGTCGTTCTTGAAACGCTTGATTAGATTGAGCATTGGAGGATTCCCTTGTTGCCCCGTTGGTGACCTGCTCAACCTATAAAGAAACAATTTTGAAGACCTTAATCCAAACAGTTAAAATTCTGTTATTGCAGCCATATCTGGAATAGAGCTTGAAGGTTAGCTTGACATAATAGCACATCGTTATAAAGCTATACCTAATATATAGGGCAAGCGATGCCCAATCACGGTACTCGATGGGAAAATTAGCGTGGCTGACTGACTTTTGCGGTTTGCTCTGCGCTAGACTCTTGTCTATACCGCTCAACAAAAGCCTTTTATGGCATATGCATTCATCTCGATGTGAACAAAACCCGCTCTCACTATAATGACAACGTCATTACACGCTACTACTCTTGAACAATGAAGCACGAACCTCCAGACGCTTCCAAGAGAAGCACGCTGAACATGCGCATCAAGCCCGAGGAGCGCGGCTTGATCGACGAAGCCGCGCGGACGCTCGGCAAGACCCGGACGGATTTCATCCTCGACGCTGCCCGGCGTATGGCTGAGGACACGCTGCTCGAGCGCACGCTTATCAAGGTCTCGCCGGAAGCCTATGCCGAATTCCTTGCTCTGCTCGATGTGCCGGCCAAGTCGAACGAGCGACTGTCCAAACTGATGAACGCGCCACTGCCATGGGAAACTAAGTGACGCTCCAGGCGCCGGTACCGCTGGATCGTGGCCACGACCTTTCGTCTTTTTCATCCGGCATTCCGGCGTCGGATGACTGGGTCAAACGCCGAGCGCTCGCCAACCAGGACAGTGGCGCGACACGCACCTTCGTCACTTGCAAGGACGACAAGGTTGTCGCCTACTACGCGCTCGCTTCGGGCGGCGTCATTGCCAGCCATGTGCCAGGCCGGTTTCGGCGCAACATGCCCGATCCGATTCCGGTAGCAATTCTTGCTCGTCTCGCAATCGACACTTCCTGTCAGCGACAAGGAATCGGCAGGGCGCTCGTCCAGGATGCAGCGCGCAGGGTGATGAATGCTGCAGGGTCGCTCGGCATCCGCGGCATCTTGGTCCACGCCATCTCGGATGAAGCGCGAAGCTACTATACGGCGCTTGGGTTCGACCCCTCGCCTCGCGATCCCATGACGCTGGTGATCTCTCTCGCCGATCTGCGTGAGGCGATCAGACCAAAGGAACCAACCAGCAAAAGCGGATGAAGCGGATAGAGGCTAACGACCAGCGCCGCCTACTTCACCGAACTGGTAACAGTCCGGTCGATGCCATCGGGATCGTGGTCGTTGCCGGCCAGCACGCCGACGATCAGAAGGCTGACGATGATCGGCACAAACAGAATGGCGACGCGCGCCTGCACGTAGAAAATGGCGCGCCATTCGTTGCGCTTTTCGGGGCTGTCGTTCATCGCACTCACTCTGTCCTGCCTCCCGGCGGCGGACATAGTAGCGAACGGTTAAACAACCCCTTCCGATTCCGTTAACCGCGCGGAATTCGAACGCCGCCGAGGCCGCCCCGCCCGCCTTTGCCGATTTGCCGTGCCGAATAAAAGCGCGGCGATATTGACGAAAACCGGCCGGGCGCAATAGAAAACACCGGGCTTTCTGGGGTGGGGTGTAACAAATGCTTGGGGGGACACTCCGCGTGAAGTACGCGCGCGGAGAGGCGCGTTTTTACGACGTGCCCAATTGCTTTTTTGATCGGGGCGAAGAAACGGCAGGGTCATTTTCATGACCCGGCCCGAAGCTGTACCAGTTTCAGTGATCGTCTCCACTTACAACTGGCCGGAGGCGCTGCGGCTCAATCTGCAATCGCTCGCCGGCCAAACCGAGCGCTGCTTCGAGGTCATCGTCGCCGATGACGGATCGCGGCCCGATACGGCCGAGGTGATCGAAGCCTTTGCCTGCTCCGCGCCAATTCCCGTCAGGCATGTCTGGCATGAGGATGTCGGCTTTCGCAAATCCGCAATCCTGAACAAGGCTATAGGCGAGGCGCGAGGCGCCTATCTCATCTTCCTTGACGGCGACTGTATCCCGCAGCCCGACTTCGTCGCCCGGCATCGCGCGCTGGCCAGGCCGAACTACCTCATCACCGGCAGCCGCATCCTGCTCGGCCGGGAGTTCAGCAAGGCGCTGCTGGCGGGAGGAATCTGGGACTATCACACCTTCCGCCGGAACATCCTGCGCTATCGCCTCAAGAGCGACACCGCCAAAATCGCCTCGTTTTTCATGCGCGTGCCCTGGCAAAGGCTGTCGGACTACCGATCCTTCGTTTGGCGGCGCATCAAGGGATGCAATCTCGCCTGCTGGAAAAGCGATGCGGTTGCCGTCGGCGGCTTCGACGAGACCTTCACGGGCTGGGGCCACGAGGACGTCGACTTCGTCTTCCGATTGCAGGACAAGGGCGTCGTCCGCCGCGCCGGCACATGGGCGACCGAGGTGCTGCACATCTGGCACAAGCCCGCCGATCGCGGCCGCGCTGCCGCGAACGAGAAGATATTGCTCGACAGAATAGAGGCCGCTCGGCTGCGAAAGAAGCTGGTCAGGCGCCGAGTCTGAAATCAGCGGTGATCCAGCGGGCGACGCTTCGCTTCAACCGGGTTGCAATCCAAACAGCCTCCCGCCGGCCGGCACGACGTCGTCGATGCCGGCGAGGCGCAGGCAGTGCCAGGCCATGGCGTGGTTGGACGAGGTGACGGGTATGCCGATGCGCTTTTCCAGCCCGGCTACCGCCTCGGCGACGCGCAGGCTGGTGCAGGAGATGAAGATCGCGTCCACACCCGGCACCGCCGCCATGCGCTCGGCCGCCGCCTCGATCGAGGCGAGCGAGATGCGGGCCGCCTCGCGGTCGTCGCGACGGTCGAAACTGGCGACGGCGGCGATGTCCAGGCCGCGGCCGGTGAAATAGCGGACCAGGCCCTGATTGATCTCGGGCGCATAGGGCGTCAGCAGACCGATGCCCTTGGCGCCGAGCGCCTTGAAGGCGGCAAGCGCGCCGGTGACCGGCGTGGTGCAGGCGACGCCCGGCCGCGCCTTCCTGATCTCGGCGAACACGGCTTCCTCGCCGAGCGTCATCGTTGCCGAGGTGCAGCCGAAGCCGACGACATCGAGCGGAATGCTGGGCAGGATGAGGTCGACGGTCGGCGCGATCCGCGGCCCGATGGCGCGCAGCGTGTCCGGCGTGATGTCGTTGTCGTTGAAGAGGCGCGCCTCGTAGAAGGCGACGCCCGGAATGCGCACCAGCGCGCGGAACTCGTGCTCCAGCGTCTGGTCGGTGGCGAGGATCGCCAGCCCGATCGCCGCGCGCGCGGCGAGGCCGCCGTCGAGTTCGGACGGCAGCACGCCCAGGTCGACTGGCTCAGCAGATTGAGGGACAGAGGCAGCGAGTCCGGCAGACATGGCATTTCCCTTTCTTATCGATCGTGATTGCACCGGTCCCGCTCCCGGACCCTGCGTTCAATTCAAAAGTCCATCCATGGAAATGGCCGGCCGGCGGCCGGCGATGAGGTCGGCGGTGATGCGGGCCGATCCATGCGACATGGTCCAGCCGATATGGCCGTGCCCGGTGTTGAGATAGAGGTTGCCGAGGCGCCGCTGCCCGAACTCTGGCAGGTTGTTCGGCGTCATCGGCCTGAGGCCCGCCCACATCTCGGCGCGGTCATAATCGGCGCCCTCCGGATAAAGGTCCTGCGTCACGCCCTTCATGAAGGCGAAGTCGGCCGGCTTGTGGCTGGTGTCATAGCCGGCGAATTCGGCCGTGGCGGTGACGCGCAGCCGGTCGCCGAAGCGCGAGATGGCGACCAGATTGTGCTCGTCGACCGAAGCGATGGTCGGCGGATGCGGCCGGTTGCCGATCGGAATGGTCAGCGAATAGCCCTTGATCGGGTAGATCGGCAGGCCGATGCCGATCGTCTTCGCGATCAGCGGGCTGTAGGAGCCGAGCGCCAGAACATAGGCGTCGCCCTTGAAGTTCCCCTTGTCGGTCAGCACCTGGGTGACGCCGTCACCCGATGTCTCGATGCCGGTGATGGTGGTGCCGGTGTGGATTTCGCCGCCGCGCTCCACGACCTTCGCTGCCAGCGCCCGGGTGAACTTCGCCGGATCGCCGGTCTCGTCGGTCGGGCAATGGATGCCGCCGGCTATTCCGTCCTTCGCGGACGCCAGCGATGGGTCGAGCGCGACGACGCCGGCACGGTCGAGCACCCTGATCTCCTGCCCGTCGGATTCGAGCAGCTTCATGTGCTCGATGCCTTTGTCGAGCGCCTGCTGGCTGCGGTGGAAATAGAGGATGCCGCGATCGTTGCGGTCGTAGTCGATAGCCTCGTCGGCGATGACCTCGTGCAGGACCGATTGCGAATAGGCGGCGAGGCGATGCTTGAGCAGCGTGTTGCGCCTGGCCTTCTCGGCCGTGCATTCCATCAGGAACAGAAAGGACCAGCTATAGAGCCTCGGATCGGCCGACAGCTTGAAGCGCAGCGCCTGATCCTTCAACACCAGCGATTTCAAGAGGATCATCGGCGCCTTGGGCGACGACCAGACGAAGGAATGGCCGGGCGCGATCATGCCGGCATTGCCCCAACTGGTCTCGGCGGCGACTAGCGGCTGGCGCTCGAGGATGACGACCTCGTGCCCGTCCTTCTGCAGCTGATAGGCGGTGGTGACGCCGACAACCCCGCCACCCAACACGATCACGCGCATAGCGCCTCCGGAGATCGCAAAGTGAGTACACTTTAGAATGGAATTCGCGATCCGCAAGGGGCGGCACAGAAACGCTACAAATTACCTCCCTTGGCGATCCTTCGCGCCCCCCTCTGTCCTGCCCGTCCTCCGCAGCAGCTGCGCTGCAGCTGCGGAGGGTGGACCGGACATCTCCCCCTCAAGGGGGGAGATTGGCAGCTTCGGCGCTCCGCTCGTCCTGCAATGTCGGCGATTGGCGAAAGCGGAGTTGACGGCTGATCTCCCCCTTGAGGGCAATCGCATATGGCGCTCCCCCTCTCCGTCTCGGCTTCGCCGAGCCACCTCTCCCCCACGTTGTGGGGGCGAGGAACCCAAGCTCTTCAAGGTCAGCGGCTAGCGTTTCCTCGCCCCCGCAAGAGGCGGGGGAGAGGTGGCCGCGTAGCGGTCGGAGAGGGGGCCAGCGCTGCCATATGCGATTGCCCCGCCCCTTGAAGGGAGATGCCCGGTCCACCCTCCGCAGCTGCAGCGCAGCTGCTGCGGAGGACGGGCAGGGCAGAGGGGGGCGCGAAGGATCACCGCGAGAGGGTTTTGGGCGAAGGGCCGCTCAGGCGGCAGTGCCCATGAAAATCCGCGCCAGGCCGCGCGCGGCTACTTCGATGGCATGCGCGGAGCTCAGCGTGATGTGCTTTTCGAGCAGGCTTGCTCCACCGGCAGCATCGCGGCGACGCAAGGCGTCGATGATCGCCTCATGTTCGCGATAGGTGCGCTCACGGCGCGGCGCGGATTCCAGGTCGATGCGGCGGAAAAAGCGGATACGCGCGCAAAGGCCTTCGAGCGCGGCGATCATCTGCGCGTTCTTGGACAGTTGCGTCAGCGCCATGTGGAAGCTTTCGTCGGCCACGGCGATCTTCGCCCATGACCCTTCGTCCTTCAGGCTGCTGTGCTTTGTCCAGGCTTCGGCTGTCGCCTCGATCTCGGCATCGGCTGCCCGTTCGCAGGCAAGCACGAAGGCGGCCCGCTCGATCGCCGCGCGAAGCTCGTAGAGATCGCGCACCGCCTCCGGCGTCAGCTCACGGGCGTAGAATCCCTTGTTCGGCACGGAGGCGACGAAGCCGTCGCGCTCCAGCCTGTTCAAGGCGGCACGCACCGGCGTGCGGCTGACCGCCAGCTCGGCGGCGAGCTCGACCTCGTTGATCCTTTCGCCCGGCCGGAAGCGATAATCGATGGCGAAATCCTTGATCCGCGCATAGACGCGTTCGACGCTGTCGGCGGCGCGCACGGCCCGTGTGCGCACCGGTATAGACTTCTCCTCGCCGCTGCGTTTCCTTGCCATTCCGCCCTCGTACCAGCGCCGCCCAAGCGGCAAGCGCCGATATGATACGTTCCGGAATCGCAAAGTGCACTCAATTGGTTGTTTAGACCGCCAGCGCCTGCTCCAGATCCGCGATCAGATCGTCCCCATCCTCGATGCCGGCCGACAGCCGCACCAGCGAATCGGAGATGCCGATAGCCCCGCGCTTTTCGGCGGGGATCGAGCCGTGCGTCATCAGCGCCGGGTGCTCGATCAGGCTTTCGACACCGCCGAGGCTTTCAGCCAGGGTGAAGAGCTGGGTGCGTTCGAGGAAGCGTTTTGTCCCCGCGAGGTCGCGGTCGAGGTCGACCGAGATCATGCCGCCGAAGGCATGCATCTGGCGTTTTGCGATCTCGTGCTGCGGATGGCTGGCAAGCCCCGGATAGATGACGCGGCGCACATCCTTCCGGCCTTCCAGCCATTGCGCGATCTTCAGGCCGTTGGTGGAATGGCGCTCCATCCTCAGCGCCAAAGTCTTGATGCCGCGCAGCGCCAGAAAACTGTCGAACGGGCCGGAGATGGCGCCGATGGCGTTCTGCAGGAATTTCAAGCGGTCGGCGAGGTCCTGGTTGTCGCCGACCACCGCCACGCCGCCGACCATGTCGGAATGGCCGTTCAGATACTTCGTCGTCGAATGCACGACAATGTCGATGCCGAGTTCCAGCGGCCGCTGGATGTAGGGGCTGGCGAAGGTGTTGTCGGCGACGGTGAGCAGGCCCTTGCGCTTGGCCAAAGCGGCGACCGCTTCGAGATCGACGATGCGCAGCAGCGGGTTGGTCGGCGTCTCGACCCACAGAAGCTTCGTTTCAGGTTTGATCGCGGCTTCGACGGCGGCGAGGTCCGTGAAGTCGGCGAAGCTCACCTGCAGGCCCGCCGAGCGCTTGCGCACGCGTTCCATCAGCCTAAACGAGCCGCCATAGATGTCGTCGGTGGCGACGATATGGGCGCCGGCGTCGAGCAGCTCCAGCACGGTCGAGATCGAGGCCAGGCCGGAGGCGAAGGCGAAGGCCGCCGTGCCGCTTTCGAGATCGGCCACGGCGCGCTCGAAGGCAAAGCGCGTCGGGTTCTGGCTGCGGGCGTACTCGAAACCCTTGTGCACGCCGGGCGATTGCTGGCCATAGGTCGAGGTGGCGTAGATCGGCACCATCACCGCGCCGGTCAATGGGTCATGGCTCTGGCCGCCATGGATGGTGCGGGTGGAGAAGGCCAGGCGGTTCCTGCCGGTTGTGGTCATTTTGCGCGGCGCCTCAGATGGTTGATCAGGTCGATACGGGTTATCAGGCCGACGAATTCCTCGCCATCGAAGACGATGGCGACCTCGTTGCGGTCGAAAACGGGAAGCAGCGCATCGAGCGTCTGGCTGGCCTGGAGCGTGTGCAAGGTGGAGGTCATGGCCGTGCGCACCGGCGCGTTGAAGCGGTCCCAGCGGCCGTCATAGGGGCCATCGACCTTGGCCAATATATCGCTCTCGTCGACGATGCCGACCAGCTTGCCGTTGTCGAGCACCGGCAGTTGCGAGACATCGGAGCGGCGCATGCGGCCATAGGCGTTGAGCAGGCTTTCCTCCGGGCCGACCCAGACCGTGTCGCCGCTGCGGTGCGAGCGCATGACGAGGTCGCGCAGGTCGCCATGCTGCTCATGTTCGTCGAGGCCCTGCTCGGCAAGCCAGATGTCGTCGAACACCTTCGACAGATATTTGTTGCCGCTGTCGCAGACGAAGGTGACGACGCGCTTGGGCGTGGTCTGCTCGCGGCAATAGCGAAGTGCCGCCGACAGCAGCGTGCCGGAGGACGAGCCGGCAAGGATGCCTTCACGCGACAAGAGATCGCGCACCGCCAGCATGCTCTGCTTGTCGGGGATGGAATAGGCCTTTTTCACCAGCGAGAGATCGGCGTTGGGCGGCACGAAATCCTCGCCGATGCCTTCGACGGTCCAGCTTCCGGCCTCTTCCATCTTGCCGGTCTTGATCAGCGGCGCCAGCACCGAGCCGACCGGATCGGCGAGCACCATCTCGGTCTTCGGCGAATGTTTCGCGAAATAGCGGCCAAGGCCGGTGAGCGTGCCGCCGGAGCCGACGCCTACCACCACCGCGTCGACGTCGCCGTCGAGCTGGGCAAAGATCTCTGGGCCGGTGGTGGTTTCATGCGCCAGCGGATTGGCCGGGTTGGCGAACTGGTTGGCATAGAAGGCGCCGGGGATTTCGGCGGCGATCTTCTCGGCCATGTCCTGATAGTATTCGGGGTGGCCCTTGCCGACATCGGAGCGGGTCATGCGTACCTCGGCGCCCAAAGCGCGCAGATGCTGGATCTTTTCGCGCGACATCTTGTCGGGCACGACGAGGATGATGCGGTAGCCCTTGGGGATGCCGACCTGGGCGAGGCCGAGGCCGGTGTTGCCGGCGGTCGCTTCGACGATGGTGCCGCCGCGCTTCAACTTGCCCGCCTTCTCGGCGGCGGCGATCATCGACAGCGCGATGCGGTCCTTGATCGAGCCGCCGGGGTTCTGGCTTTCCAACTTGATGAACAGTCGGCATTTGCCGGTGTCGAATTTGGTCAGCTCGACGATCGGCGTCTGGCCGATCAGGTCGAGCACCGAGGCGTAAGGCGGGCGCAGCCGCGACAGATTGGTGTCCGCGCCCTCGGGCGCCGCTTTCCTGTGCACGCTCATCTCGGACCCTCCATGGCAGCAACCTCGACGCGGGTGACTGACAATCTCGCGCGTGATGGCGGCCGGAATCCATTCCGGCTTCACGCATCACACAGGAACGTCTTTTCCAGCCCTTTTCACTTGGAAAGAAGATAGATCGTGCCAATCCGGCGGCGAGTGGGGGAATGGAATTTCACCGGCGCGGTTAATCTCCCCCCTTGAGGGGGAGATGTCGCCGAAGGCGACAGAGGGGGTCACCGCGCGTGAAGCGCTAACCTCCCTCTGCAGCAGGTAGGCCGAGCCCGGTCGAACCGACCCCCTCTGCCTGCCGGCCATCTCCCCCTCAAGGGGGGAGATTACGCTTCAATCGCCGCCTAGCCCCTCGATCCCAATCAAGAATCCGGATTGCCGAGGCTGGCGAGATGGCGGCACCTTGCCGACCGACCACCACAGCGGCCAACCACTGCGATGTTTCAACGAACCATGTCGTTCGTTGCCGCCGCCGATTTCGCCATGCTAGCCGAAGGCTGCGCGGGACCAATGCATGGAGCAGCCGATGAAGATTCTTGCCTATGACAATTTCAAGCCCGGCGTCACGCTTGACGACCTCAGGCCCTATCTGCGCGACGAGGTCTCGAATGTCTGGCGGCTCTGGAAGGCAGGCATCGTGCGCGAGAATTATGCGCGTGCCGATGTCGGCGGCGTCATCATCGTCTTCGAGCTCGACGGCGTCGAGGAGGCCAGGCGCTACACCGACGATTTCCCGCTGTCCAAGGCCGGGCTGCTGGAATGGCATTTCATCGCCTTCGATGCGCCGCTGCCGCTCGAGTTCCTGTTCGACCCGACCGTCGATATCGCCAAGCCCTGGGATCGGACGGCGGCATGATCCGGTCGAGCGAAGACATCAAGATCCCGACCAGCCTGGCCGAATGGTGCGATCCGCGCCGCATGGCGCTGGTCGTCTACGACATGCAGATCGGCATCTGCCGCCAAGTCGAGGGTGCGGCGACGATCATCGAGCGCACCGGCACGGCACTGGAAGCAGCGCGCTCGGCCGGTATGCGGGTGGCGTTCACGCGCCATCTGTCGCTGCCGAAGAAATGGATGGGCGCCACGCAGTTGCGGACAGCCATGGCCTGGCAGCGGCGCGGCGACCCCGACGCGGTCGAGCCCTGGTTCCTGCGCGACGCCGAAGCGACGCGGATCGTACCCGAGCTCGCGCCGCGCGCGGCCGAGGCGGTGTTCGACAAGCTGACCATGTCGGCCTTCGATTCCACCGCGCTCGGCTTTGCTCTGCGTGACTGCGGCGTGCGTGCTGTCGCGCTTGCCGGCATCGCCATGGAGATCGGCATCGAACCGACGGTGCGGCAGGCGACCGACAATGGCTTTGTGGCGGTGGTGATCGAGGACGCCTGCGGCTTCGGCAACGGGCAAGCGCGCGATCGCTCGATGACAACGCTGCGCTTTCTTGGCGAAGCCGTCATCACAGACGTCGCGGGCTTTTGCGGCGCGCTCGCCGATGCGGCTTGATGCTCGGCTAGGCAGCTGCGTCGATATCGGTGCGGAAGCGCACGCCTTCGGCCCGTCCATGCACGCTGCCCCAGTCGTAGAGCGCCTGGAGCGCGGCAGCGAGATCATGGCCCCGCTCGGTCAGGGTATAGCGTCCCTTGCCGTCGGGCGATGCCTCGAGCACGACAAAACCGATCTCGACGAGGTCGGCCAGGCGCTGCGTCAGCATCTTGTCGGAAAGCGAAGGGATCATCCGGCGCAATTCGGAATAGCGCAACGGCCGTTCCTTGATCCGCGCCAGGATCACCGTCTTCCATTTGCCGCCGAGCGCGTCGAGCGCGAACTCGACCGGACAGCCATACAGTCTACCGCGTCGGGTCATGCGCCGATCGTAGGCAAGGCACAGCCGCGACGAAAGCGAAATCTGCCCGGCCATGTGGCCAGATTGCAGCGTGCGGCTTTGTCGGCGAAAGCTTCGTGAAAGGAGTGCGACGATGAGTGTACGGGATGCCAATCCGGTCAATGCGCGAAAACCCAGACGCGTGGCGATCGTCATCGCCAATCCGGCTGTGTCGACCACCACCGGTTGGCCAGTCGGCTTCTGGTGGAGCGAGCTCACTCATCCCTGGTTCGCCTTCACGGAACGCGGCTATCAAGTGGAGATCTTCTCGCCCGACGGCGGCAGGTGCGAGGCCGATGCGCTGAGCGATCCGCGCGATCCATCGGGCTATTCGGAGACCGACCTCATCTCGCTCGGCTTCATTTCGAGCCCGAAACTCTCGGCCCTGGTCGACAACACGCGACCGGCGGCCGAGATCGATGTCGAGCGCTTCGACGCAATCGTCGTCGCCGGCGGCCAGTCGCCGATGTTCACCTACGAGCGAGCCACCGATTTGCAGCGGACATTCGTCGCCTTCCATGAAGCCGGCAAGGTGGCCGCCGCGCTCTGCCATGGCACCGCCATCCTCCGCTACGCAAGGCGCGACGACGGAACGCTGCTTGCCGCCGGCAAGACCGTCACCGGCTTTGCCAATGTCGAGGAGGACTTTGCCGACAACGCCACCTGGGAGATGGGCGCGCTCGAACGC
>NZ_RZSC01000299.1:0-6797 GCF_003998155.1 Mesorhizobium sp. M1E.F.Ca.ET.063.01.1.1 | reverse complement strand
AAGGCCATGATGACGCCGTCCTCGGTCTCGGCGGTGACCACGAAATCATCCGGCAGGCGCACCGGGTCGGCGAAGATCGAGTGATAGCGGCCAACCGTCACTTCCTTCGGAAGCCCTGAGAAGATGATGCCGGGCTTCGAGACGCGGATGCGCGACGGCTTGCCGTGCATCGGGATGTGCAATTGCCTCAACTCGCCGCCATAGGCTTCGGCCAGCGCCTGCAGGCCGAGGCAGACGCCGAATACCGGCAGGTCGCGGGCGCGAGCCCTCTTGATGGTCGCGGCGCAGTCGAAATCCTTCGGCGTGCCGGGGCCGGGCGAGAGCACGACGAGATCGGGCTTCAGCCGCTCGAAGACCTCTTCCGGCACCGGCGTGCGCACGGTCGAGACATTGGCTCCGGTCTGGCGGAAGTAGTTGGCCAGGGTGTGGACGAAGCTATCCTCGTGGTCGACCAACAGGATATTCACCCCGTCGCCGACGCGCGCGGTGGCGCGTTCGGCGCCGGTTGCGTTGCCGGTTTTGGCGTCGCGGATGGCGGAGAGCATGGCGGATGCCTTCAGTTCGGTTTCGGCTTCTTCTTCCTCGGGAACGCTGTCGAAAAGCAATGTGGCGCCGGCGCGCACTTCGGCGATGCCGTCCTTGATGCGGATGGTGCGCAGCGTCAGCCCGGTGTTCATGTCGCCGTTGAAGTTGACCATGCCGATCGCACCGCCATACCAGGCGCGCGGGCTCTTCTCGTTCTGCTCGATGAAGCGCATGGCCCAGAGTTTCGGCGCGCCGGTGACCGTGACCGCCCAGGCGTGCGACAGGAAGGCGTCGAAGGCATCCATGCCTTCGCGCAGCCGCCCTTCGATGTGGTCGACGGTATGGATCAGGCGCGAATACATCTCGATCTGGCGGCGCCCGATGACGCGCACCGAGCCAGGCTCGCAGACGCGCGACTTGTCGTTGCGGTCGACGTCCGAGCACATGGTGAGCTCGGATTCGTCCTTCTTCGAATTGAGCAGCTTAAGGATCTGCTCACTGTCGGAAATGGCGTCGTCGCCGCGCTTGATGGTGCCGGAGATCGGGCAGGTCTCGACGCGGCGGCCATTGACGCGCACGAACATCTCCGGCGAGGCGCCGATCAGATATTCGTTTTCACCGAGATTGATGAAGAAGGAATAGGGCGAGGGGTTGATCGACTTCAGCTTGCGGGAGATGTCGGAGGGCTGGGTCTCGCAGCGTTCGTAGAACATCTGGCCGGGCACGACCTCGAACAGGTCGCCGCGCTTGAAGCTCTCCATAGCCCGGCGCACCAGGTTCGCATATTCGCCCGGCTCATGGTCGCCGCGCGGCGGGATGCGGTCGGCGGTCTTGAAGGGCTCGACATGAGCATCGCGGGCCAAGCCTTCGGTCGAAAACCCTTCGCCGGAATAGTCGTAGCGGTCGGTCCAGGCCTTGGTCGAATAATGGTCGACGACCAGGATCTCGTCGGGCAGGAACAGCACCAGGTCGCGCTGGCTCTCCCTGCGCTCGAGCTTGTAGTCGACCGGGTCGAATTGGAAGGCGAGGTCGTAGCCGAAGGCGCCGTAAAGGCCGAGATTGGCATCCTCGGCGGTCTTGAACAGGGCGGTGATGGCGCGCAGCACGGTGAAGACGGACGGAACGCGGCTGCGCTCCTCCTCGGTGAAGACGCGGCCGGGCTTGGCGACATCGAGGCGAATGAGTTTTTTCGAGGTCTCGGCGATCGTCACCTCGCTGATCTGGCCAAGCGCCTTGCCGATCAGCGGCAACAGCGCTTCGCCACGGGCGTTCAGCGCCTCGATGCGCATGGCGCGGCCACGCGCGGAGATCACCAGCGGCGGGTCGATGATGGCCGTGTCCCAGCGCGTGTAGCGGCCCGGATACTCGTAGTTCGAGGAAAACACCGCGCCGCGGCGCGAATTCAGCCCTTCGACATAGGCGTCGATAGCGCCTTCATAGGGCTGGTCATGGCGTTCGCGGGTGATCGTCACCCCGCCCGCGGTGACGAAGCGCTCGGCTCCGTTGTCCAGAACTTTAGTCGTCATTGCCGTCTCCATCAGCGTTTTGGGCAACGGACCCGGGAATGGCTTTAAAAAACAAATGGCCGCCCGGACATTCCGCTGCGGCCACCCTCTCTTTCACGCACGCGCGTTCGAACCGGCCGCTGTCAGCGAGCCCACCACCAAACGGTCTTGTTCGAACGCATGTTCATGGCGACTCCCATAGCGGCGAATGACGACCCGCGCAACTGGATTTCACGCGGATGGTGAAAGCCTGATGGCCTTTGTCCGATGCATGTCGTTCGCCCAAAACCGCTGCGCGCTTTTGGGCGACATGCGTCAATCCTCCAGCGTGCCCGAGCGCGCGTCGCCGCTCCGCTTGTCGCCGGCGAGCTTCAGCAGATCCTCGCCGGCGCGGATGATGCGGCGCGAACGGCGGGTCAGGATGAAGCCCGACTGCGGCGCGAAGACTTCGGTGCGGCCGCCCACTTCGCCAGGCGCATGGACGATTGTGGCGAGCCTGTCGTCCTTGGCGACGCGGTCGCCCGGCTCGACGTGGTAGAGGATCGCGCCAGCCTTGGGCGATGGCATCATGTCGATGTTCTCGATCGGCACGACAGCCCCGGTGAAGTTGCCGGGCTTGGATACTGACCGATCCTGAATGACGCCTCGCATCACGAGCAGCCGATAGAGGCCTTCCGCATCGGCCTCGGCGAGCGCGCCGTCGACATCGAGCATACCGCGATATTCGACCGTGGTGACGACGCGGCGGTCGAAGCGCGACACATTTGCCGGCACATTCTGATATGGCATGATCGAGGCGCCCTCGAAGGTGCCGCTGCTGTCCTCGCTCCACAGCACTACGGCATCGACGCCCATGGCGGCGGCGCAATCGGCCATGGTCGGCCACAGGCTGGTGTGGATGTAGAGATAGGCGAGGCCCTCGTCGTCGCAATGCAGGTCGAGCACGATGTCGTGGCCGAGCGAGAGCTGCACCAGCCGCGTCTTCAGCCGCTGATCGGCGGTGCCAAGCGTAGTGTCAGGCAGGAACGCGGTGTCGGGCGCGGCAAGCAGCGGGAAGCCGCGGTTGAAATTGGTGCGGGTGCCGAGATGGAAGCGTCCCTGATGCTCGCCGAAATGATATTGGGCGCGGCCGATCGGATTGGCCCAGGGCACGACAGTGATGGCGCCCTTGATGCGGCCTTCCGCTTCCGCTGTGGCAAGCATCGGCATCAGCGCGTCGATGGCTACGACGCCCGGCAGTTCGCCGGCATGCAGGGCTGCCTGCAGATAGGCGGTTGGAGCCGTCTTGTCCGAGCCGTCAAAGCGAAAGACCGGAAATTCGTAAGTGGTGCCTTCGCCGTCGCCGGTGATGCGCTCGATCGTCTTGTGCATGGGTGTTTCCGATGGAGAGTCCAGACATGCATGTTTGCGGCAGAACTGTCGAGTGGTCCAGCCGGGCCGACCTGTGGGCGCAAGTCGGACCTTTCTGCGACCGGGCAGCGCCGGACGGGAGGGCGGCCGATCCGGGGCTCAGATGAGCGGCTTCAGCTCCTGGGCGATGGTCGGCAGAAGCTCCGAGACGTTGGGGTGGATATGCATGGCGCGCGCCAGCGTCGAGATCGTCGCCTTGGCATACATGAGGTCGAGCACTGAGTGGATCGCCTCGTCGCCACCCGGTCCGAGCACCGAGCAGCCGAGGATTTCGCCGGTGTCGGCATCGGCCAGGATCCTCATGAAGCCTTGCGTCTCGCCTTTCTCGACGGCACGACCCACACGGGTCATCGGCCGCTGGCCGACGAGCGCGCGGCGGCCGGATTTCTTCACCGCTGCCTCCGTCATGCCGCAGCGGCCGAGCGGCGGATCGATATAGAGCGCATAGGCCTCGATGCGGTCGCTCACCCTGCGTGGATCGTTGTCGAGCAGATTTGCGGCCACGATTTCGTAGTCGTTGTAGGAGGTGTGCGTGAAGGCGCCCTTGCCGTTGCAGTCGCCCATCGCCCAGATGCCGGGCACGCTGGTGCGCAACTGGTCGTCGACGACGATGTAGCCGTGCCGGTCGACCTCGACGCCGGCCTTGTCGAGGCCGAGATCGTCGGTGTTGGGGACGCGCCCGAGCGCCAGCAGCACATGCGAGCCGACAGCCGGCGGCTTGCCCGCCGAGAAGGCAACAGCGATGCCATTGCCTTGCCTGGCGAAGGCGATGTCGTCGGCGCCGACATGGACTGTGATGCCCTCGTTTTCGAGGATCGACAGGATGGCGGCCGAGACGTCCTCGTCCTCGCGCCCGGCCAGGCGCAGCGCCTTCTCGATCACCGTGACCTCGGAGCCGAACCGGCGGAACATCTGCGCGAACTCGAGCGAGATGTAGCTGCCGCCGACGACGACGAGATGGCTGGGCAGCACATCGAGATCCATCATCGAGGAATTGGTGAGATAGGGGATGTCGTTGACGCCGGGCAGGTCCGGCACGGCGGCGCGGCCGCCGGTGTTGAGGAAGATTTTTGGCGCGGTCAGCACATCGTTGCCGACGCGCACCGTGTCGCCGGATTCGAAGCGCGCATGGCCGCGATAGAGCGTGCATTTGTCCATGCTGGCGATCCAGTCTTCCAACCCGGCGCGGGAGGCGCCCGATACCTTGTCCTTGCGCGCCTTGATCGCCTTGTAGTCGACACCGACGGGACCACCGAGCGTCACGCCGTAGTCTGCGGCGCGGCGGGCAAGATGCGCGGCATAGGCGCTTGCCACCATCGTCTTGGTCGGGATGCAGCCTGTGTTGACGCAGGTGCCGCCGACCAGCTTGCGCTCGATCAGCGCCACGCTCATGCCGGCTGCGTTCAGCCGGCCGGCGAGCGGAGTGCCGGCCTGGCCGGCGCCGATGACGATGGCGTCGAAGTTCTTCGCGGTCATGCGACGGCCGCCACGATCAGCAGGCCGCCGATGATCGCCACGGCATCCTCGATGAAAGCAGCAGGCGGATCCTTGCCGAAGCTGGCGGCCAGCCGGCCACGCGCTTCGGCGCCGCCCAGCGTGCCGATCACCGCGCCGATCGCGCCGGCGACCAGGCCGCCGATGGTGGCGCCGCCGGTCGCGCCGATCACCGCGCCGCAGAAGGCGCCGACGACGATGCGCGTGCCGAACTGTTGCGGCACCTTGCGGCTCGGCGTCGACGGCAATTGATCGGTGACGAGTTCGACGATTGCCAGGATGGTGAAGATACCGACGGCGATCCAGTGCCCCATGAAGCTCGCCCAGGTGCCGGCGACCGGCAACCAGCCGAGCCAAGCGCCCCAGGCAACAGTCGCCGGCGCCGTCATGGCGCGCAGGCCGGCAACGACGCCAATCAGCAATGCAAGGATGTAAAGCATGATTGACCCCCTCAAATTCAGGACCCTCGCACGGTCCCGACAAAGCAGGCTAGCATAGGCCGGGCGTTTGGCCACGGCTTTTCCCGAAAGCGCGCCGCGATCTTTCAGATTCGCTCCCTGCGCTTTAGGTTTTTGACTTTACGCATGTCTTTGTCCCGAAACCGGTTCCCACCTTCGGGAGACATGCTTTTAGGGGCGGATTGTGCTTTGGCAGCAGCGGCATCGGAGGAGCGGCCATGACGACAAGCGAGCGCATGAAGATGGCGGCGGGTGAATGGTACACCTGCATCGACCCCGAGCTGGAAGCGCTGCGCATTGCCGCCCGCGATGCGCTGTTCGAGCACAACAGCCTGCCGCCACGGCAGCGCGGCGATATCGGCCCGGCTTTGCGGGCGCTGCTCGGCGGCGCGGGCGAAGGCGCGCGCATCGAAGCGCCGTTTCACTGCGCTTACGGCTTCAACCTCTTCCTCGGCGAAGGCATCTTCCTCAATGCCGGCTGCACCAATCCTCGATACCGCACCGGTGCGCATCGGCAAGGGCACGCTGCTTGGGCCGAATGTGCAGATCTACTGCGCCGAGCATCACCGAGAAGCCGCCGGCCGGCGCGCCGGGCTGGAGATCGCAAAGCCAGTGACGATCGGCGACAATGTCTGGATCGGCGGCAGCGCGGTGGTCCTTGCCGGCGTCGGCATCGGCGAGGGCGCTATCGTCGGCGCCGGCGCGGTGGTGACACGCGACGTGCCGGCCAATGCGACCGTTGTCGGCAATCCGGCGCGGGTGACCGGGAAGCGCTGAGGGCCAAGGCCGTCTTTCTAGAGCAATGTCGAGTATGCCGCCCGGTCCGACGGCGCGTGCCTGGAAAATTCGCGCCGATACTGCATCGGCGAGGTCTTGAGCCGCGCCGCGAAATGCTGACGCAGCGACGTGGCGCTGCCGAAGCCGGCTTCGAAGGCCACCATATCCATCGATTTATCCGTCTGTTCCAGCAGCCGCTGCGCCAGCCCCACGCGCTGGTCGGTCAGCCAGTCGCCGAAACTGGTGCCGGTCGTCTTCTGGAAGCGGCGCGTGAAGGTGCGGCGGGTGAGGCCGGCGGCATCGGCGACGCTGTCGAGGCTGTGGGTCTCGCCGAGCGTTGCCAGCACCTCATCGAGGGCCTTCGCGAACCGGTCGGCGGTCGGTGTCGGTGCGAGCGGGCGTTCGATGAACTGGGCCTGTCCGCCTTGCCGGTGCGGCGAGAGCACGACGTGGCGGGCGAGCCGAAGTGCTGCCTCGGCACCATAGCGGGCCCGCACGATGTGCAGGCAGCAATCCAATCCGGCGGCGACGCCGGCGGAGGTGACGATGTCGCCTTCATCGACATAGAGCACGTCCGCATCGACGGCGATGTCGGGGTGAAGTGCCTTGAGCTGATCGGTATAGGCCC
>NZ_RZSC01000298.1:0-6813 GCF_003998155.1 Mesorhizobium sp. M1E.F.Ca.ET.063.01.1.1 | reverse complement strand
CGTTGTTGTCGCGCCGGTTGTTGTCGCGGCCGTTTTCCTGGTTGAAACCAGGCTCGGCCGGCGTGCCTTCGATCACCGGCTGCGGCCCGGAGCCGTTCGCCGCGGCCTGCGCCTCGCCGGCATTGGCATTGCCGGCGGTGTCGAACTCGTCGCGATCCTCGTCGACGTCATAGTCGAAGTCGTCACGGTTCTGCTGGGCGTTCTGGATCGGCATCTGCGCCTGGGCGGCGGCAATGATGCGATTGTAGTGTTCGGCGTGTTGGAGATAGTTCTCCGCCATCACCCGGTCGCCGGAGCTTTGCGCGTCACGGGCAAGTGCGGCGTATTTTTCGGCGATCTGCTGAGCCGATCCGCGGATCTTCACGTCCGGGCCGTTGCTCTCGTAGTTGCGCGTTAGGGGATTAGGGCCCTTGCGGTTTTGGTTGCCACCGCCGCCATTGTTGTTGCGACCGCGCATGCGCCTGTTCTGCTGTTGTGGCCTCATTCGACTCTCTTCATGTGAATTTTTCTAAAACTCTTCGCGAACGGTGGCGCTCATGCAGCCGACCGTTTCGTTTTTTCACCGGCGTTCGCCCGCATCGATTGCGTTGGCGCCACGTGCCATCCTGTTCCGGTTACATCACTTGCCGGACGATTCCCGCACGAAGCATGGGCGTCGTTTGCACAAGGAGGCAGCTATTTCCAAGGAAAACCGAATCGCTAAGAGCACTGCCTGCTTCGTCTCATCCGGTCAAGCGGGAACCTAGCTGCATTCCCTAATATTGCCAAGCGTTTTTTCGCACTGCATCAGGGGTTTCAACGCTCAAACACCAGAACCCTGTCGTTTCCGCCGAGATCGCGCCGCGCTTCCGTCAGCCTGTAGCCGGCTGCGGCGAAGATCGAAGTGACCTCGCTTTGCTGCGTATGGCCGATTTCGACCGCTACCTTGCCCTGTGCTTCCAGAAACCCTTCCGCCTCTCCGGCGATGATTCTGTAAGGAACCAGACCGTCCACACCACCATCCAGGGCCCGGCGTGGATCGAAATCGCGGACCTCGTCCTGCAGATTTCCAATGTCTCGACTGGGTATATAGGGAGGGTTCGCGGCAATTAAATGGTATCGGCCCGAAACTTTTTCGAACCAGTTGGAATGCAAGGCTTTGAAGCGCCCGGCTAACCCCAGATCCTCGGCGTTTCGGGTGGCGGTCGCCAGTGCGCCGGCGGAGATATCGACGCCCGTCGCGGTCGCGGTCGGAACGGCGCTGAGCAGTGCCAGCGCAATGGCGCCGGTTCCGGTGCCAAGGTCGAGAATACGGCATCCGCCGAACCTTTCGGCCGTTGCCTTGGCGAAGGGCAAGATGGCGTCGACCAGGGTCTCGGTGTCCGGCCGCGGCTCCAGCGTTTCCGGCGAAAGTGACAACCGCAGGCCATAAAATTCGCGGTAGCCGAGGATGCGATGCACCGGCTCGCCTGCGACGCGACGTCTCAGGGCCGCGTCGATCGTTGCAAGCACCGTTGCATCGACTGGACGACCGGCCTCGGCGATGGCCTGGGCGCGGGTCGTGCCGGAAAAATGCTCGACGATCAGTCTGGAATCGAGGGCCGGATCGGCAATGCCGGCAGCAGCAAGCCGTTCCCTCGCCGCGCGCAGCAGCGGACCTAGAGCTGCTGGCAGCACATCAGCCATCAACGCTCATGTCGGCAAGCAGCTTCGACTGGTGGTCGGCGATCAGCGCGTCGATCACCTCGTCGAGCTCGCCCATCATCACGCGTTCGAGCTTGTAGAGCGTTAGGTTGATGCGGTGGTCGGTGACGCGGCCCTGCGGAAAATTATAGGTGCGGATGCGTTCCGAACGGTCGCCCGAGCCGACCTGCGATTTTCGCGACTCCGAGCGCTCTTCATCTGCGCGGCTGCGCTCCAGGTCGTAGAGTCGCGCCCTGAGAATCTGCATGGCGCGCGCCCGGTTCTGGTGTTGCGACTTCTCCGCCTGCACCACCATGATGCCGGTCGGCAGATGGGTGATGCGCACCGCCGAGTCTGTGGTGTTGACATGCTGGCCGCCGGAGCCCGAAGCACGCATCGTGTCGATGCGGATATCCTCGGGCCTGATCTCGATGTCGACCTCCTCGGCTTCCGGCAGCACCGCTACGGTGGCGGCCGAGGTGTGGATGCGTCCGCCGGCCTCGGTTTCCGGCACGCGCTGCACGCGGTGCACGCCGGATTCGAACTTCAGATGCGCGAACACGCCCTTGCCCGACACAGAGGCGATGATTTCCTTGTAGCCGCCGACTTCGCCTTCGCTGGCCGAAACGACCTCGAAGCGCCAGCCGCGCGAGGCGGCATAGCGCTCATACATGCGAAACAGGTCGCCGGCGAACAGCGCCGCCTCGTCGCCGCCGGTGCCGGCGCGGATTTCGAGGATGGCGTTCCTATCGTCGGCCGCATCCTTGGGCAGAAGCAGGATCTGGATGTCCTTCTGCAACGCCTCGATGCGCTCCTCGACCTGTGGCAGGTCCGCCTCCGCCAGCGCCCGCATTTCGGCGTCGGTGCTCTTGTCGGCGAGCATCGCTTCGAGGTCGGCCTGTTCCTGCTCGGCGGCGCGCAGCGCCCGGATCTTGCCCACCATCTCCTGGATGTCGGCATATTCCGAGGCCATTTTGACATAGGCGTCGGCCGACGGCCCGGCCGACATCTGCGCTTCGAGCATGTCGAAACGCTTGACGACTTGATCCATGCGGTCGCGGGGCAGGTTGATCATGGCAGAATGCTATAGCGGTATGGAGCGGTCGTCGGCAAAGGCCTGCAGCAGCGCCCGCATCGGCGTCCCTTGAGCAGGCGCCATCAGATTGTCCTTGAAGAAGGCCTCCAGCTCCTGCAGCGGCAGCTCGGTCAGCATCGCCTTGACCGGGCCGATCGAGGCCGGCGACATCGAGATCGAGCGGAAGCCTAGGCCGATAAGCGCCATCGCCGAGATCGGTTTGCCGGCCAGCTCGCCGCAAAGCGTCACCGGCGTATGATTGCGGGCGCCGGCATCGGCGATCTGCTTCAGCGCGCGCAGGAACGGCGCCGACAACGTGTCGAAGCGATCGGCAAGCTGCGTGTTGCCGCGATCGACCGCCATGATGAACTGGAACAGGTCGTTGGAGCCGACCGAAACGAAGTCGACCGCCTTCATCAGCTCGTCGAGCTGGAACAGCAGCGAAGGCACCTCCAGCATCGCCCCGAGCTTTAGACTTGTCGGAAGATGATGCGCAAAGCGCGACAGATGCCTTACTTCGCGGTCGATGATCTCGCGCGCCTGCGCGATTTCCGACAGTTCCGTCACCATCGGCAGCATGAGCTTCAGCTCGCGCCCGCCGCAGGCCTTGAGCAGCGCGCGGATCTGGGTCCTGAGCAGGCCGGGGCGGTCCAGGGTGAGCCGGATCGCCCGCCAGCCGAGCGCCGGGTTCTCCTCCTGCACCACGCCCTTGAAATAGGGCAGCACCTTGTCGCCGCCGATATCGATGGTGCGGAAGGTGACCGGCTTGCCGCGCGCGGCGTCGAGCACGTCGCGGTAGAGCCGTTCCTGCGCCTCGGCGCGCGGGAAGGTCGAAGCGACCATGAACTGCAATTCGGTGCGGAACAGGCCGATGCCGGCCGCCCCCGATTCCGAGAGCTGCGGCAGGTCGACCGCCAGGCCCGCATTCATCAGGAGATCGACCGGGACGCCGTCCTTGGTGACCGACGGCTTCTTGCGCAGCTCGCGGTAGACCTCCTGCCGCCGCGCCCGGAAGCGGACCTTTTCGGCATAGGCGGCCTCCAGGTCGGACTGCGGCCGCAGATGGATGGAGCCTTCGTCGCCGTCGACGATGATGGCGTCGCCGTTTTCCGCCATGGAAACGGCGCCTTTGACCTGCCCGGCGACCGGGATCCCCATGGCGCGCGCGACGATGACGACATGGCTGGTCGCCGTGCCGTCCTCCAGCACCAGGCCGCGCAGCTTGTCCCTGGGATAGTCGAGCAGTTCGGCGGCACCCATCGAGCGGGCGACGATGATGGCGTCCTTGGGCAGCGAGGCCGCGACATCCTCCGGCCCGCGTCCCATCAGCTGGCGCAGCAGCCGGTTGGCGAGATCGTCGAAATCGCTCATCCGCTCGCGCAGATAAGGGTCGGTCATGTGGAACATGCGCGCGCGCATGTCGCTCTGCACCTTCTCGACGGCTGCTTCCGCCGTCAGGCCGTTGCGGATCGCCTCCTCCAGACGGCGCACCCAGCCGCGGTCGTTGGCGAACATGCGATAGGCCTCGAGCACCTCGCGGTGCTCGCCCTCGAAAGCGACGTCGCGGCGCTCCAGCATGTCGTCGATGGAAAGCCTCAGCGAGCCGAGCGAGCGGTCGAGGCGGCGCACCTCCTCCTCGCTGTCCTCGTTGAACAGGTTGGTGACGACGATGCGCGGCTCGTGCAGCACGACGTGGCCGAGCCCGACACCCTCGTTGAAGGAAAGGCCGGTGAAGCTCGCAGGACGGCTGAGGTCGAGCTCCAGCCCGGGCCGGGTCAGCCTGGCGAGATCGCCGGTGGCGATCATCTCGGCGATCACCATCGCCGTCGTTTCCAGCGCCTCTATCTCGTCTTCGCGATATTGGCGCATGGTCTTGTTCTGCACCACCAGGACGCCCAGCGTGCGCCCTGCCCTCAGCACCGGAACACCAAGGAAGGAATGGTAGATCTCTTCACCGGTTTCCGGCAGGTAGGCGAAGGCCGGATGTTCCTGAGCGTTGGAGAGGTTGAGCGGCCGTGCACTGGCTGCAATCGTGCCGACCAGGCCTTGGCCGAGCCTCAATTGCGCGAGGTGGACGGCGTTGGGGTTGAGGCCTTCGGTGGCGTAGAGCTCAAGCACCGAGTCGGCGCGCAGCACATAGAGCGAGCACACTTCGGCGACCATGTTGGAGGCGATGTCGCGCACGATGCGGTCGAGCCGCTCCTGCGGCTCCAGCGGCTCCTGCATGAGCTCGCGGAGCCGTTTCAGCAGAACGCGCGGGCCGCCGGCCGTATCACGCATCGCGGCTTCTTCTCCAATGGGCACTTTGCCCGCCGCAGTTTCTCCCGCGGCCGGCACTCACGCAACAACTGACTCAGTTCTTGCTATTGCTTATCGAGCCCGTACACGGAATGCAAAGTACGAACTGCAAGTTCCGTATAGGGACCGTCGATCAGTATCGAGATTTTGATCTCGGACGTCGTGATCGCCCGGATGTTGATCTGCTTGTCGGCCAGCGCCTTGAAGGCGGTGGCGGCGACGCCGGCATGGCTGCGCATGCCGATGCCGATGACCGAGACCTTCGACATGCCGGCTTCCGACTGCACCACGTCGTAGCCGACATCGGCCTTGATGCGTTCGAGCACGGCCAGCGCCTTGTCGACGTCGCCGGAAGGCACGGTGAAGGTCATGTCGGTGAGCTTGCCGTCCTCGGAGATGTTCTGGACGATCATGTCGACATTGATGTTGGCCTCGGCGAGCGGGCCGAAGATGCCGGCGGCAACGCCTGGACGGTCGCCGACGCGGCGCAGCGAAATCTGCGCCTCGTCCTTGGCGTAGGCTATTCCGGTGACGACCTGCTGTTCCACGATCTCTTCCTCGTCGCAAATAAGCGTTCCGGGCGGATTGAGCAAATCCCCCATTCCGGGCGCGTCGGGATCGTCGAAGGACGACCTCACGAAAGTACGCACCCTGTGCACCATGGCAAGCTCAACCGACCGCACCTGCAGCACCTTGGCGCCGAGCGAGGCCATTTCGAGCATTTCCTCGAACGAAATCTTGGCCAGCCTGCGGGCCTTCGGCTCGATGCGCGGGTCGGTCGTGTAGACGCCGTCGACGTCGGTGTAGATGTCGCAGCGGTCGGCCTTGACCGCGGCCGCGATCGCCACGGCACTTGTGTCGGAGCCGCCGCGACCGAGCGTTGCGATGCGGTTGTCGGGGCCGATGCCCTGGAAACCAGCGATGACCGCCACCTGGCCTTCGCCGAAGCGCTTGATCAGGAACGCGCCGTCGATATCGAGGATGCGCGCCGCGCCATGGGCGTTGTCGGTCTTGATCGGGATCTGCCAGCCCTGCCAGGAACGGGCGTGGACGCCCATGTTCTGCAGCGTGATCGCCAACAGGCCGGCGGTGACCTGCTCGCCGGAAGCGACGACGGCATCATATTCGCGCGCGTCGTGCATGGGCGAGGCCTCGCGCGTCCAGGCGACCAGCTCGTTGGTCTTGCCGGCCATGGCCGAAACCACGACGGCGACCTCATGGCCCGCATCGACCTCGCGTTTGACATGACGCGCCACATTGCGGATGCGGGCGATGTCGGCGACCGAGGTTCCGCCGAATTTCATCACGATGCGCGCCATGGAAGCGAGATGCCTTTGACTGGAGCCGGCTTGAGGCCGGAGCGGAAAGAAGCGCCCGGCAAGGCCGGGCCGCGGAAATCGCGGCCTCCTTAGCCAAAACATCAAGGCTTCGCAAGCGAGGGCGCAGGAGAAGAGCCTTTGGCCGGTTCCTGAGGTCTCCTGACAGATTCCCACGCCACTATGCGATAAGGGTGACGAAATCGCAGGGAGGAATTCATGACCGAGACGCTGGAAATCGTCAGCTTCCGTCTCAAGCCGGAGGCTGCGGCCGACTTTGTCGCCCAAAATGGCGTCGTCACCGACTGGCTCGCGCGCCAGCCCGGCTTTATCAGCCGTCATCTCGGCGAGCGCGAGGACGGAAGCTGGGTCGACGTCGTGCGCTGGCGGAGCCTCGAACAGGCCCAGGCGGCGGCGCAGCGGATCATGACCGAGATCGGCGATTGCGAGGCGATGCAGGCG
>NZ_RZSC01000297.1:0-6815 GCF_003998155.1 Mesorhizobium sp. M1E.F.Ca.ET.063.01.1.1 | reverse complement strand
AGGTGAAGGCGCTGGAGTTCCTGGCCTAAAGCGCATCGCGCTGAAACGGATTCAGGCGACGCGCTTTAAGTCCTGGTTTTGATGCATGTCGTTGTCCCAGAACCGCGCACTTCTGGGCGACATGCATTGAAGCGAGTGAAGAAAAGCCTGTGCGGCGTCACGCGTTCAAGAGCGCGGCGCCGCATCGGATCAATTCCGAATGGATATATCGTCAATCAGCCGAGCAACTGGCTGAGCGCCATGGCGACCGTCATGTCGCCCTCGACCTTCAGCTTGCCGGCCATGAAAGCCATGGTCGGGTTGAGGTCGCCGGCGATCAGCAAGTCGAGATCGTCGAGCGAGAGCTTGATTGTGCAGTCGGTCGGGGCATCGGCGGTCGAGACGGTCGCACCGTCGACGACGATGACGCCGTCGCTGCCGGTGTCGAACTTGACCGAGTGCTCGAAACCCGCGCTTGCCACGCGCGACTTGATCTTGTCGGCAATCTCCTGAACGCCCATGGCGGTTCTCCTCGTTTGGTTGCGTTTGACGCGCACCGGCCCTTGGCCGCTGGGCGAGGCGCCGCGTCGCGCGGGGGCGCGGCGACAGCCACCGGCGCATATAGCTTCGGGTTGACGTTTACGTCAACGTGGCCGCCATGCGGCATGGTGGTAACCATGCGGCAAGGCGCATCAGCCGGCGGATGGTTGAGGCGGTACATCCAACCCGGCGAAAGCACCGGCGGCGCGATCAATGCTGCTTGAAGGCCTTGGTCATTTCCTGGGCCGTTTCGCCGGCGCCCCTGCGGCGGCGAATGGCATTGTCGCGGATCTCATCCTTGGACAGGAAGTTGACCTGGTCGACCAGCACGTCATGCACCAGTTCGACGCCGACGCGGGCGTTGACGGTGTCACGGATCGATTTGCGGAAGGCATCGAGATCGATCGTCTCCTTCTTGGTGAAATCGATCTGCGGATTGGCGTAGAGATAGGAATAGACCTGGTCGGTTATCAGCGCCGGCGCCGGGATCGAAAGCTTCTTTATCTGCTCCGGTTCCACCGTGTAGACGAGCTTGGTCAGGAAATAGCCATCGATCTTGGCGTCCTTGATGAGCGGCACCGAAATGATGTCGGTCTTGACGTAATCGAGCCCACCCAGCATCGGCTTCGGCGGCTCGCCGACGCCGCGCTGGCCCGCTGCCTGGAAGGAGTAGAACACCGCGCCGAGCGTCACGGCGCAGATCCAAAGCGCTGCGGCGATGAACTTGATCACCGGATCCTTCCTTGCGCCGTTGCCATCACATTCAGGCTCGGGCGTATCCGAATTCGCCGGCCGAATAGGTGCCGTCGGCATCGGCGCGCTGGATGGCGTTCTTCAACAGCGTGGCGACCTCGTTGACGGCGTTGAGATGGGCAAGGATCGCCGCCTCGTTCCTCGCCAGCTTCTGGCGCAGCCGCGCCAGCCCATCGCGATGCTGCTCGAGGAATTCGATCTCGTTGGCGCCCTTCAAGGCGCGGGTCAGCTCGTAGAGATAGCGGCTCTTGCGGGCATTCGAGGCCTTGAGGTCGTAACCGGTTCCGCTGCGGATACCCGCCGTTTCCTCGTCCACCGCTTCTTCGATACGGCCGATGATGGCTGCGAGGTTGCCGGGCCGCGCAGGCGCGATCGACGCTTCCGTGGCGGTGGTCCGTGCAGGCAGGTTGGAAAAATCCGTTTGGTCGGCCATGTAAATCCCTAGATCTTGATGTCTGTTTTTTTGGTCGTGTCGTCGCCGGTCATCGACCGGGCGGCCTTGCGCTCAAGCTCCTCGATCATCGAGGTCGAAAGCCTGGTCTGCCGGTCGATCTCGACCTTCTCCGGTCCGCCCCCAACGGGCCCGACCGGCACCTTGTGCTTGCCGTCCAGATAGTGGTCGGCGAGCATTGATTTGGCGATGCCGATGCCGCCGTGCGCGGCCATGACATCGGCCACCTTTTCGGCAAGCTGCGACTTCCACATGTCGCCGGCCAGGCCCTTGCCATAAACGCCTTCGGTGTCCTTTGGCATCATGTTCTGGATGAAAGTCGTCAGCACCATCGCCTCGAAGCGCTGGAATTTTTTCGCCGGGTTCGCCGCTTCGGCTTTGTCGGCTGTTGCGCGTGAGAGCACGGAACCAGCATCGACAGTGGTTGCCGGATCGACGGAGAACGTGCCCGGGGCGCCACCGGTACGCCTCGCAAGCGCGGCACGCGCCGCCTCGACATCGGCCGGCTCCGCTGCGCGGGCGACGTCCATAACGATGTCGCTGGGTGGTGAGATGGCCAAGAAAGCACTGCCTTTTTGTCGGGTTTTGTTAGTTGCACAATGACCCAACAAGCTTGTGGCAGGCTTACCTGGGGATTTGGCCAGAGGACCGGATTGCCGAAGTGGATCGTTCGTCCGCCGGGCGCCAGGGCACGGATTTCCGCCGTTGGCGTCAAAGTCCAGCGTCTCGACACTGCTCGAACGCTTTCCAGCAGTCGAACGCGTGATCAAGCCATGGAAACCTCGCAGGCCAGAGCCTGCACGTCACGACCGATGGCGGCAACGGCGATAATCTCGCCGCCCTTCTTGTAGCCGACCAGACAATCGCGATCGGCGATGCTCCCATCGATCTCGACGGAGTCCCACGACCGGGCGTAGCCGACATAGCGGATCGATACGTCGTAGTGTGCGCTCCAGAAGAACGGAACGCTCGAGAAGGGTTGCCGAAGGCCGAGCATGTTTAGCGCCGCAATCTGCCCCTGGCGTTCCGCCACGACCCAGTGCTCGACGCGCCGCGACTCAGACGTCTTCAAGTCAAGCCATTGAGCAACGTCGCCAGCAGCGAATATGCCGGCCACGCTTGTCTCGAGGAATTCGTTCACGAGCACACCCTGGTCGACGGCGATGCCCGCATCGGCGGCCAGCGAGACGCGCGGCTTCACGCCGACGCCGACGACGACAAGATCGGCATCGATCACTTGGCCGTCGCTCAACGCGACGGTCCGGGTGGTTATCCGTTCGGCCGTCGCGCCCAGATGGAAAACGACGCCATGCTCTTCGTGCAGCGAGCGGATGAATGCGCCGAGTTCCGGTCCAAGGACTGCTTCAAGCGGATAGGCCTCCGGTGCGACAACGTGGACCGCGAGGCCACGCTTGCGAAGGGCTGCCGCCACCTCCAGTCCGATGAACCCCGCGCCGAGCAAGACCGCCGTCTTCGAGCTTTGAGCGTGCTCGATGATAGCGCGGCTGTCGGCCAGCGACCGCAATGTGAAGACGTGGTCGCGATCGGTGCCGGCAAGCGGCAGGCGAATCGGCTCAGCCCCCGTCGCCAGCAGAAGGCGGTCGAACGGAAAGACCCGACCGTCGCCGGCAATCACCGCCCGACCGTCGACGTCGATACGCTCACACGTCGTCTGCAACTGGAGGTCGATCTTGGTGCGGGCGTAGAATTTTGGGCCGCGCAGCGGAATCCACGCCTCGGGCGCCGTCCCGGCAAGATAGTCCTTGGACAGGTTGGGGCGGTCGTAAGGTGCGTCATCGTCCGAACTGAGCATGGTGATTTCGCCGGCGAACTGGCCGCGGCGCAGCATTTCGGCTGCCGCGAACCCGGCGGCACCGCCACCCACAATGACGATGCGCTCCTGTTGGCCTGCCGCATCCGGCTGCGATGACGATGCGGCCTCCTTGTCTGCCGGAACCTTGCCGGTCACGAAGATGCGATCGCCCCGGCGCTCCACGCTCCATCGCTGCAGCGGGTCGAAGGCGGGCGCGGCGAGCGCCTCGCCGGTACGGAGATTGAAGCAGGCGTGGTGCCAGGGACATCGAACCGTGTCGTCGACCACGATCCCCTGGGCCAGCGGCCCACCGTAGTGGGTGCACTTGCCTGCGACCGCCAGCACTTCCTCGCCGACACGCGCCAGAAGCACCGGCTCCTCGCCGACATGGCCCCCAAGCAGCACGCTCTCGCCAAACGCTGCAATCGGCACTCCGACCGTGAAGTCGGGGCCTAGATCAGGATTTTTCTGCGCGGTCATTGGTGACCCTCCTTCGGAAGGTTTGCCGACGATCCATCCATTCGGGTGTCGGACCCAGAATTGACGCCGCGGCGGCCAAAAGGTTCCTGAGATTGATGGCCGGCGCCATCGTTGTCGCATGACCGCGCAACGCCCGCGGACATCAACATCGGGTCTGGCGAGGAATTCTGGACGCTATTCGTCGCGCCGCTTCTGCGCGATCAGGTCGAGCCGCTCGCGGTCCGAGCGCTCGCGCTCGTCGCGGCGGCGCACGTCCTTGTAGGCGCGTTCGACCATGTTGGTGCGGGCGGTTGCCCTGGCGATCAGCGCCGCCTCCTGCCGGGCATTCTCGAGGCTCTGTTCCTTCCGGCCGAGCGCAGCGGCGATGCGGCGATGGTAAAGCGCCGGGAACAGACCGGCCAGCGAGCTGTCGGTGTCGAAATGCTCGATGAGTTCCCTCGCTTCCGATTCCGCCGCCGCGGCCGCGGAGAGAAAACCGGCATGGCGGGTCTCGTGCAGCGCCTTCAACTGCTCCTGTACCTTGACCAGCTTCTTCAGGCGGTCCTTGCGCGAGGTCATCGGGTTATCTCGCCAGCGTCAGGTCGACAAAGCCGTCGACGAACAGCGACAGCAAGGTGCCGACGGCGAAGTAGAAGATGATCATCCCGCCGGCGATGACGAAGGGCAGCGAGATGAAATAGACCGGGATCTGCGGCGTCAGCTTGTTGACGAAGCCGATCGTCAAATTGACCAGGATGGCATAGGCGACGAAGGGGCTGCCGAGGCGGAGGACCAGGAAGAAGGTGTCCGACACCGTGTCGGTGACGTCGACGAGCGCCGCCTGCGGGTTGAAGAACACGTTGACCGGCGCGACCGTGTAGGAAGCGACCAGCGCGCGCACGATCTCATGGTCGAAATCGAAGACGAACAGCAGAAGCAGCGCCGAGAACGAGATGATGGCGGCAAGTGCCGCCTGCGGCTCGGGCTCCTCGATCGCCGGTCCGCCGGAGCCGCCATAGCCGATCAGCATGGCGATGGCCGAACCCATGAAGCGCAGCGCTTCCATATAGAGCCTGGTCATGGCGCCGATCAGCCCGCCGACCAGAAGCTCGGAGACGATCATCGGCGCCAAGACCTGCGGGCGCGGATCGACGAACGGGTAGATTTTATCCCAGAGGAAGGCGAGCAGGCCGCCGGTGGCCGCAATCGACACGAACAGCCGGACCTGGAGAGGCACGCGGGTGCTGGAGATGCCGGGCATCAGCATGAAGCAGGCGCCGATGCGGCAGAAGGCGAGGAAGGCGGCGATGACGACGCCTTGCGAGAGCGCGTTCACGAAATCGTTCCGAGTACCTTGATCTCGACGCCCTTGGCGATCTCGACATGGGAGAGAACGGGGAGCGTCGTGAACAGCCGCTCGATGATCATGCGCACATAGGGGCGCGCGTCGGGCGCGGTGACGAGGACAAAGCGTTCGCCGGCTTCGAGATGCTTGCGGATCGCCTTGGTCGCGTCCTGGCCGAATTCCTCGAGCTGGCGCGGATCGATGTCGAACTCGCGCACCTCGCCCTTGGCGTCGCGCTTGAGGCTCTGGTGGAAGGCGAGGTCCCAGCGGTTGCCGAGGCGCAGCACCTTGAGCATGCCTCCCTCGGAGAGATCGCCGCAGATCTGCTGCGCCATGCGTATGCGCACATGCTCGACGATCTGTTCTGTGCGGCGCACATGCGGCGCGATCTCGGCGATGGCCTCGATGATCAGGTGCAGGTTGCGGATCGAGACGCGCTCGGCGAGCAGAAGCTTCAGCACCGCCTGCAGGCCGGGATAGGAGATGTGCGAGGTGCAGATTTCGTCGGCTAGCTTGCGGTATTCGGGGTCCAGCCGCTCGAGCAGCGCCTTCATGTCCTTGTAGGAAAGAAGCTGCGGCAGGTTGTTGCGGATGACCTCCGAGAGATGGGTGAGCAGCACCGACATGTTGTCGGCGAAGGTGTAGTTCTCGCGCTTCAGGTCCTCGGCGAAGGTCTCGAGCACCGAATAGGCGCGCATGCCGAAAGCCGGCTCGCGGATCTCCTCGCCCGGGATATCGGGCACGCCGCGCGTGCCGAGCAGCACCATGATTTCGCCGACGCGCATCTGGTATTCGGCAACGACCGTGCCGTGGACCTTGATCTGGTAGCTCTTGGGCGGGATGGCGAAGTCGTCGGTGACGCGCACTTCCGGCACGACGAAGCCGTATTGCTGGGCGAATTTCTTGCGCATCTTCGACATGCGGAACACCAGTTCCTGATGCGCCACCAGCAGCCGGGTCGAGAGCTGTTTGCCGATCAAAAGCTCGATCTCGGCGGTGGCCAGGGACGCCTTGACCGAGTTCTTCTCCTCCTCGACCTTGTTCGCCTTTTCCTGGTTCTTCTGCGCCTCGGCCGCGGCCAGCGCCCGGTTGTGACGCAACGGGATGACGTAGCCGAGCCCGGCCATGGCGCCGGCCAGCGCAAAGAACGGGAACAGCGGCAGGCCGGGCATCAGGCCAAGGATGACGAGCAGCGAGGCCGCGACATAGAGCGCGCGCGGATGGGCGCCGAGCTGGCCGAACACCGCCTGGTTGGCCGAACCGCGGGTGCCGCCCTTGGAGACCAGCATGCCGGCGGCGAGCGAGACGATGAGGGCCGGGATCTGGGTGACGAGCCCGTCGCCGACCGACAGCTTGATGAAGACGTCGGCCGCCTGGCCGAGGCCCATGCCGTGGCGCAGATAGCCGATGGCGATGCCGCCGACGATGTTGATGGCGGTGATGATGAGGCCAGCGATCGCGTCGCCGCGCACGAA
>NZ_RZSC01000296.1:0-6904 GCF_003998155.1 Mesorhizobium sp. M1E.F.Ca.ET.063.01.1.1 | reverse complement strand
GCTGTAGGCGTGGATGTCCGCCCCTCGCATGCCGGCGGCCATGCCGGCGCCCATGATGGCGCCGATGGAGGAGCCGGCGATCGCCACCGGCTTGATGCCGAGATCGTCCAGCGCCTCGATGGCATGGATATGCGCGAGTCCCCGCGCGCCGCCGCCGCCGAAGGCAACCGCGAAGGTCGGGCTCATCCCTTGCCGCCTCCAGCCACCTGGACCAGCGGCGGACCGATCACCATCACCGCCGGATCGGTTGACAGGAGCTTCCTTGCCGCCGCCTTGACGTCTGCAAGCGTCACGGCGTCGATCAGCGCGGCGCGGCGCTTGATGTAGTCGATGCCGAGATTGTCGATCTGCAGCTCGACCAATGTCGCGGCGATCGAGCTGGAAGAATCCAGATTGTTGATGGCGTAGGCGCCGATCATGTATTTCTTGGTCGCGGCGAGCTCCTCCGCGGTCGGCCCCCTCTCGGCCATCTCCTTCACCACCTGGCGCACGATCGAGAGCGTCTCGGCGGCACGGTCGGAGCGCGTCGCGGTGGTGACCAGCAGCGCATTGGAATGCTCGTGATCGACGAGATCCGAGCTGACGCCATAGGCAAGGCCGCGCTTCTCGCGCACCTCCTCGTAAAGCCGCGACGTGAAGGTCGAGCCGCCGAGAATCTCGTTCATCAGCACGGCGGCGTAGAAATCGGGGGCGCTCCGTTTCACGCCAGGCCAGGCAAGCTGCAGCGAGGTCTGCGGCAGGTCGTAATTCACTTCGAGCTGCTGGCCGAGCTTGGGCGCGATGTCGGCAACCGGCGCCAGCGTCTGCTTGTCCGGCAGATCGCCGAACACCTCGTCCAGCTTGCCGCCCAGCGCGGCGGCGTCAATATCGCCCACCACTGCCACATGCAGGCCGCCGCGGGCGAAATTCGCCTTGTGGAAGGCCCTGAGGTCGTCGGCAGTGATGGTGGCGAGGCTCTTCTTGTTGCCTTCGTCCGGCCGCGCGTAGGGATGCTCGCCATAGATCGCGCGCAGCCAGCGCTGCTGGGCGACCGTGTTGGGGTCGCGCTCATTTGTGAGGATGCCGGAGAGTATCTGGGCGCGGATGCGGTCGATCGGCGCCTGGTCGAAGCGCGGGCTATTCACCGCCAGCTTCAGCAGGCCGAAAGCCTCGTCCTTCTGATCGGACAGCATGCGCATCGAGCCATAGGTGCCATCGCGTGCCGCCTGAAAACTCATCTCGGCGCCGGCATCGTCGAGCTTCGACTGGAAGGCCTCGCTGTCGAGATCGCCGGCGCCCTCGTCGAACAGGCCGGTCATCAAATTGACTAGCCCTTCCTTGCCGGCGGGATCCTGCGCGGTGCCGCCATCGAAGACGAAGCGGACGGCAACCAGCGGGATCGAATGGTCCTCCACCAGCCAGGCGGTGACGCCCTTCTTCGACTTGACCTCCTGGATGTTCATCTCCGCGTGGGCGGCAAGCGCAGGCAGCAGCAGGAAGAACAAGGCGAAGCAGAGGGTGGCAACGATGCGCGTCACCTTTCCTTCTCCCCTTGTGGGAGAAGGTGTCGCCGAAGGCGACGGATGAGGGGTGCTGGACGGAGCGCGACCTTGGAAACCGCCAGTCCTCAATGCCCAACGAGATAGGCCGCGTTTCTTCCAACACCCCTCATCCGTCTCGGCGCTGCGCGCCGATCCACCTTCTCCCACAAGGGGAGAAGGAAAGGCGCTCATGCGGTCAGAAACTACGTTCATCGTCAATTCCCCGCCTGCTGCTGCGGCAAGAGATAGCCGGTGGTCGAACGGTCGAGCACCAGGTAGCGGACGGCCGCCGCCTTGACCTCTCCGGCGGTGACCTTGCGGATGCGATCCGGCCATTCCTCGACATCGCTCACATTGCCGCCGGTGGCGAGCGTCGAACCGTACATATTGGCCATGTCGTCCTGCTTGTCGCGGGCAAAGATCATCGAGCGGACGTAGCGCGTCTTGGCCCGCTCCAATTCGTCGTCGGTCACGCCGTCCTTGACGATCCGGGCGATCTCGGCGTCGACGGCCGCCTCGACATCGGAAAGCTTGGCGTCGCCGCGCGGCGCGCCATAGACAGTGAAGTTGGTGGCGTCGAGCATGGTGCCCTGGAAGAAGGCGCCGGCCTCGGAGGCAATGCCTTGCTTCACCACGAGCTGCTGATAGAGGCGGCTGCGGTTATCGCCGCCCAGGATCTCGGCCAGAAGGTCGAGCGCCTCGGCCTCGCCGGGCTTGGCGGTATGATAGGATGGCACCACCCATTGCGCGGAAAAGCTCGGCACCGAGACGCGCGCGTCGGTAAGCGTCACCGTGCGCTTGGTGTTCTGCTCGGGCTCGACCGGGCGGATGCGCGGCCGCAGATCCGGCCCGCGCGCGACCTTGCCATAGGTCCTCTCGGCCATCGCCTTCACGGCGTCGGGATCGACGTCGCCGGCCACCACCAGCACCGCATTGTTCGGCCGGTAGTAGCTGTCATAGAAGGCCTTGGCGTCGGTGCGGTTCAATTGCTCCATCTCCTGCATCCAACCAATCACCGGAATGCGGTAGGGCTGGTTCTGCCAGAGCGTCGCGTCGACCTCTTCGTCGAGCACCGCCTGCGGACTGCCGTCGATGCGCGATCGGCGCTCTTCGAGGATCACGTCGCGCTCGGTCTTGATGACGTCGTCGGTGAGGATGAGGTTGCGCATACGGTCAGCCTCGAAGCCCATCATCTGCTCCAGCGCCGGGGGCGCCACCGTCTCGTGGAAGGCGGTGTAGTCGTAGGAGGTGAAGGCGTTGTTCGAGCCGCCGATCTCGGATACGGCGCGGTCGAACTCGCCGGCGGCGTGGTTGGCCGTCGCCTTGAACATCAGATGCTCGAAGAAATGCGCGATGCCGGATTTGCCGGGCGGCTCGTCGGCGCTGCCGATCTTGTACCACACCATATGGGTGACGATCGGAGCGCGATGATCCGGAATGACCACCACTTCCATGCCGTTGTCGAGCAGGAAATCCTTGACCTCGGCGTCGTCCGCGGCGCGCGCCGGCATCGCCGCCGCGAGCGCCAACGTGCCGGCAAGGAGTGCTGCGCACAGCCCTCGGGTGTTCAATGTCATCAAATGCTCCGGTTTCGGTCGCGCAACGATAGAAAAGCTTTGCTGGCGAGGCAAAGTGAATTGTTCGTCATTTTCGAGGCGCTTGCGCCTTTTCCTTCTCCCCTTGTGGGAGAAGGTGGATCGGCGCGCAGCGCCGAGACGGATGAGGGGTGCTGGAAGAAACGAGGCGATGGAAATACAATCGCTTCGACTGCTTGTATCTGCAAGGAAGCGTTCCGTCCAACACCCCTCATCCGTTCCGAGCTTCGCTCGGCCACCTTCTCCCACAAGGGGAGAAGGGAAATACGCTCTGCTCACCCGACCTCGATGAACCGGATGATCGTATCGCCATAGCCGCGCTCGTCCACCACGGAAAAGCCGGGGCCCGGCTCGAAGGGCGCGGACGCCGCCTCCTCGACCACGCAAAGCGCGCCGGGCAGAAGCCAGCCCCCGGCCTTTGCCGAGCGCAGCGCGCGCTCGCCGAGCCCCTTGCCGTAGGGCGGGTCGGCGAAGACCAGACCGAAAGGCGAAAGCGTACCGGCCTCGCCGAGATGAATGGCGTCGCGGCGGAAGATCTTGGTACGGCCGGTGAGCCCGAAGCTCTCGACGTTCTCGCGGATCAGGCCGCGCCCTTCCGCCGATTCCTCGATGAAGACGCAGTAGGAGGCGCCGCGCGACAAAGCCTCCAGCCCCAGCGCGCCGGTGCCGGCGAAGAGGTCGAGCACCCGGCCGCCTTCGAGCTTTTCCGCATGGCGATGCGCCAGCACGTTGAACACCGCCTCGCGGGTGCGGTCGGTGGTCGGGCGGATGGCATTCGAACGGGGCGTCGCCAGCGGACGCCCGCGAAACTCACCGCCGACGATCCGCATTGCCACCTCTCGGAGCCTTAGGACCACGCGGCCTGTCGCCACCGCTTCCCTCGGGTCGATCGCCCCGTGGCTTGCCAAACGGCTTGCCCTTGCCGCCGGGCTTGAACGATGCCTTGCGCGCCTTCGCCTCGGCGGCCCTGGCGGCTTCGGCCTCCGCCCTGCCCTTGCCGATAGGGCGCGCGCCCGGCGCCATCCAGACATTGGCCTTGCGCTGGCCGGGCGGCTCGATCGGGCGGGGTTCGCGTTTGCTGCCGCCCGGCTTGCCGCCGAAGCCGCCGCGTTCGGACTTGCCGAAGCCGGACTTGGGACCGCGCTCGCCAAAGGCCCTGTCAGGCCTGGTCGACAGCTTGCCCAGCGCCTCGTCGCGGCTGCCTTCGCGGCGCTTGCGGGCCTTGATCAGCCCGCCTTCGCCGATTGGACGGCGGTCGCCCTCGCGCGTGAACTTCGGCCGCTCTGCCTCGTCGTGGCGCGGGTCGCTGCGTCGCACCGGCTTGTTGGAAAAGGGCTTTGTGATCTCGGCATCGAAGTTGGCGCCGGACTCCTCGATCAGCCGTTCGCCGAGCTGGTCGCGCAGCACGCGTCCCTTGATCTCCAGCACATGGCCCTCGGGCAGGTCCTCGAGCTGGAATGGCCCATAGGAAATGCGGATCAGCCGCGTGACATCGAGGCCAAGCGCGCCAAGAATGTTCTTCACTTCGCGGTTCTTGCCTTCGCGCAGACCGATCGTCAGCCAGGCGTTGCTGCCCTGCTCGCGATCGAGCGATGCTTCGATCGAACCGTAGAAGACGCCGTCGACAGCGATGCCTTCGCGCAGGCCGGCGAGCGCGCTCTCCTCGACCTTGCCGTGGACGCGGACGCGATAGCGCCGCAGCCAGCCGGTGGCCGGCAGCTCGAGCACACGCGACAGCCCGCCGTCGTTGGTGAGCAGCAGCAGCCCTTCCGTGTTGATGTCGAGCCGGCCGATGGTCATCAGCCGCGGCAGATCGGCCGGCAGCACGTCGAAGACGGTCTTGCGGCCTTCGGGGTCGCGGTTGGTGGTGACCACCCCCGCCGGCTTATGGAACAGGAACAGCCGCGTGCGTTCGATCGGCGGGATCTCCGTGCCGTCGAGATGGATGATGTCGTCGGGCGTGACATTGAAGGCCGGCGAGGTTAGCACCTTGCCGTTGACCTTGACGCGGCCGGCGGCGATCAGCTCCTCGGCATCGCGGCGCGAGGCGATGCCGGCGCGCGCCAGCCGCTTGGCGATACGCTCGCCGGCTTCGGGCGCTGCTTCCGAAGGGCGCGGACGCGGCTTGAAGCCGCCCTGCCTGGGCGCGGCGTCGCGCGGCGAGCGATCGCTGAAATCGCGCTTTGGCCGGTCCGCGAAATCACGTTGGGGACGGTCGGCGAAGTCGCGCTTGGGACGGTCGAAGCGCCTTTCGCCGCGCTCGCCTTCAGCGGCCATCGGCCGGTCGCCGCGTGGCGTATAGGGTTTGCGCGCGCCGTCGCGCTTCTCGAAGGACTTGCCCTCTGGGCGGGGTCCTTTGCGGAACGGCTTTTCGCCGCGCTCGGCACCCTCGCCCGCTTCGCGCGGCTTATAGCTGCGCTTGAAATCGCGGCGCTCGCCGTCGGCAGCCACCGGCCGATCGCCACGTGGCGTATAGGGTTTTCGCGCACCATCACGTTTCTCGAAGGACGTGCCCTCGCGGCGCGGTCCCTTGCGGAACGGCCTCTCGCCGCGTTCCGTGCCCTCGCCCGCTTCGCGCGGCTTGTAGCCTCGCTTGAACTGCGGCCTCTCGCCTTCGGCGGCCATCGGCCGGTCGCCACGCGGTGCATAAGGTTTGCGCGCGCCATCGCGCTTCTCGAAGGGCTTGCCCTCGGAGCGCGGCCCCTTGCGGAACGGCTTGTCGCCACGCGGCGCCGGTTTCGACCCGCCTTTGCGCGGCCCCTTTTGTCGTGATGATTTCTTATCGTCGTCCATATGGATCTTGCTCGTCTTGGACTGCTACAGCGCACGCGCCCGTTCGGACGCGCAACGCAGGCAGTGTCATCTTGATTTTGCGCGTACAGCAGCGCGGCAAAAACCGATTCCGGTTTTCAGGGTCACGCGCTAGATAACAGGATCACCGTCGGGTGGCGAGGAGTAATCGGAATGGAAAGCGCGTGAAGCGGCCGGATTTCATGGCTTTGGCGCTCAAGGAGGCCGAGGCGGCCGCAAGCCGCGGCGAAGTGCCGGTCGGCGCGGTGATCGCTAAAGACAACGTTGTGGTGGCGAAGGCCGGCAACCGCACGCGCGAACTCGCCGATCCCACCGCCCATGCCGAGATGCTGGCGATCCGCGAGGCCTGCCGGAAACTCGCCAGCGAGCGGCTCACCGGCCACGATCTCTATGTGACACTGGAGCCCTGCGCCATGTGCGCCGGCGCCATCTCGTTCGCCAGGTTGCGCAGGCTTTATTTCGGCGCCGCCGACGAGAAGGGCGGCGCTGTGGTCAACGGCGTGCGCTTCTTCGCTTCACCGACCTGCCACCATACGCCCGATATCTATCCGGGGTTAGGCGAAAGCGAAGCGGCCTTCATCCTCAAGGATTTTTTCCGCGGTAAGCGGGAAATATAGAGCAGCGACGCAGCCGGCTGTGCAAGGAAGCTTACAGGCCCAGCCAGTCGAACCAGCCGCCGCTCTTCTTGCCTTCCGCCTGCGCCTTGAGCCGGCGTTCCTTCTTGTACTCGTCCTCGCCGAGCTCGTTCTGCGGCGCGGTGTCGGAGGCCTGACGATAGGCCAGCGGCGGCTCGCTCAGATATTTGCGGACATTGGGGTTGCCCTGCTTCTGCTCCGCGAGGCGGCGCTGGATCTCAGCGGTGCGGGTCGCGCTGGAATCGTCCGGCGACCAGCGCGGCGGGTGGCTGGAAGCCGAATCGGCCATCGCCTTCTTCACCGCCACCGGATCGGTCTGCACGTCCTCGGCGGCCTCCGGCTG
>NZ_RZSC01000295.1:0-6904 GCF_003998155.1 Mesorhizobium sp. M1E.F.Ca.ET.063.01.1.1 | reverse complement strand
GTGCAACATAGGGAGTGACTGGCTGGAGTTTCCATGCTAGAAACGCCGAAATGAATTACAATTCGTCCAAAACCACATTGCCTGCGTCCGGCGATCCGCTGACCGACATGCTGCGTGGATTGCGGCTCGACGGTGTCGATTACGGCCGCTGCGTGCTGGGCGAACCCTGGGCTGTTTCCTTCCCCGCGCAGAAGGCGGCGCGCTTCCATTTCATCGGCCAACAGGGCTGCTGGCTGCTGTCGCCGGCCAGGGAATGGATCGAGCTCTCGGTGGGCGATGCGCTGCTGATCCCGCGCGGCGACGAGCATGTGCTGGCCAGCGCGCCGGGCGTGCCGCCCGTGCCGATCGGCCGCTACACCATCGAGCCAGTGTGCGAGAACATCTACGACGTCTCCAACGGCTGCGACGGCTGCAAGACCTTGCTGTTTTGCGGCAGCATGCATTTCAACCTCGACGGCTCGCATCCGCTGCTCGACATGATGCCCGACCTGATGCAGGCGCATAAGCTGATGGCGAACGCGCCGGGCATCCAGCATCTGCTCGATGTGATGGCCGGCGAGGTGACGATGGACCGCGTCGGTTCCGGTGGCATTCTTGCCCGGCTGGCCGACGTGCTCGCCGCCACCATCATCCGTTCCTGGGTGGAGAATGGCTGCGGCGACGCCACCGGATGGATCGCCGCCGTCCGCAATCCGGACGTCGGCAAGGTGCTCGCCGCCATTCATCTGCAGCCCGATCGCGACTGGACGGTGGCGGCGCTGGCGCGATTGATGGGAGCGTCGCGCTCCGCCTTTGCGCAGCGTTTCGCCACCGTGGTCGGCGAGACGCCGGCTAAATATGTGTTGCGCGTGCGCATGCATCAGGCGCGGCAATGGCTGGCTCGCGACGGGATGCGCGTTTCGGTGGCCGCGAGCAAGCTCGGCTATGATTCGGAAGCTTCCTTCAGCCGCGCCTTCAAGCGGGTGATGGGCGTCGCGCCGAGCCATCTGCGCAACACCGCGGACGGCGAGGACAGACCGGGCGCTTGAATCCTGTCCGGTTCCCCCTGGAGGAATTGCCAAGTCTTTTGGACGACACGCCACTCTCCGTCGGCAGGGACCGCATAAGCTCGCCGGCGGAGGAAACCGCTATGGCCAATCACCTTGCATCGCTTGCGCTTGCCGCGCTTGCCATCCTTCCGGGACGGGCATTCGCGCTCGAAGACAGCTACCTGCCCGCCGACAAGATCCCTTACGTCGTCGAGGCACCGGATCAGCCGCAGCGCCTCGGTCCGCTATGGGGCGAGCGGGCCAAGGGTCCGGCCGGCACGCTGCTGAAAGTTCCCGGCAACTGGCACGCGCCCGTCCACGCCCACACCGCCGACTACCGCGCGGTGGTGATAAAGGGGCTCTGGGCCCATTGGCAAATGCAGGGCGGCGAAGCGACCAAGGTGGAACTGCCGCCGGGCTCCTACTGGACCCAGAAGGCCGACGAGATGCATGACGATGCCTGCCTCTCGGACACCGAATGCGTGATCCTGCTGATCAACGACACGCCCTACGAGACGTATCTGCCGAAGTAACCGAGCAATGGCCCGCGGAGTCTCCGCGGGCGAAAAGGCAGGCTCGTCAGCCAGCTTGATTGGATGGTTGGATCCAAGCAGAAACGCCGGGCTGCCCTGATCATCGGCGCTTCATCGCCTGCAGCAAGGTGCGCATGCTTGCCACGCAGGCCGAAGATCAGGCAGCCCTTCGTCGCCGCGACCGACAGCGATCGACGGCACTTCCGCTATCCGTCTACACCTCATTTGCGAGACGCAGCCGATCCATGGTCTTCACCTTCAGCCTGATGATGCCCCCCACCTTCGGAGGCTTCGGTGATCTTCTCGTATTCGGCTAGCGACATCTTCGGAAGATGGCGAACAAAGGCCACCATCGCCCATAGCTCTTCCTGGTTATGCGTTGGACCAAACGCAGGCATCCCGGTCATCTTAATGCCGTTTTGGAGAACCCAATACAGCTCAGCATCATTCAAGGTGGTTGCTGCTCTTTTAAGGTCCGGCGGTTGGGGTTGCATGTTCCTGGCGAACTCCGCCCGGGAAATTCCCGGGCCACCGTGACAGGCGACGCAGCCTTCCTCCTTGAAGTGAAGGCCGCCAGTGTGGATCATCTCCGGATCGTCAAGCGATCGAGCCAGGCTGACATTGTGGTCGGCGTGCCGTTCAATGGAATTGGTCCGGATTGTCTCAAGCGACCAACGGATCACGTTAGCGTCCTGCTCGCTGGCAGCAACATTGTAGAATCCGAAATAGGCGTAACTTGCCAGTCCGACGATTATTGCAGACAGGACAACAGCGATCGCAGCCAAGGTTCGCACGGGTTAGCTCCGTGGCGGCAGGCGTCATCGCGTATGCCCACCGTCTGCCAAGTTAACGACTGGAGCCGCCAAATTATTCCGCGGCTTATCGACATCACGAGCCGCGCGATCGAGACCAACGCGGTGGTAGTCCGGCTGGTGTGTCAATCAGAGCATCGAATCGGTTTCCCCTATTGGGTGCCCCCCGGCCTGGATAGATCGTGTGAGGAAGCGCTGAGTGGCTCTGGCCGAACACCACGACGTGTCGCGCAACCTGATAGGAGGCGCGGCGAAGCTGCCGGCCAACATAATCCCGCTCCGCATAATTCGGCTTATGTCGGGTTCAACATAGGTCGAAACCGTTCCGGTTTTCGGGCCATGCCCTATCCGGCGTGGCGCAAGCTCACCCCGCTGCCCTTGTCGAACATCACCACCTTGTCCGGATTCCAGGCGAAGCGCACCGGCTGCTCGATCTCGACGGCGGTCCTGGCCGGCACGGTGGCTCTCAGCATCGTGTCGCCGACCCTCAGCGTCACGATCTTCTCGACGCCGTGGTTTTCGACGTCGTGGACCTGCGCCTCGACCGGCGCGCCGCCTTCCAGATAGACGTCTTCCGGACGGATGCCGAAGACGAGCGGGCGACCGTCGGTCGCTCCGCCCGTCCTGGCTCCCCCAGTAACCGGCAATTCGAAATTCATCGGCGCCATCACCGCGCGGTTCTCGACCAGCTTGCCGTCGATGAGGTTCATCGGCGGCGAGCCGACGAAGCTGGCGACATAGGTGTCGCGCGGATTGTTGTAGATCTCATGCGGCGTGCCGGTCTGGACGATGCGGCCATGGTTGAGCACGCCGACCTTGTCGCCCATCGACATCGCCTCGATCTGATCGTGGGTGACGAACAGGAAGGTGGCGCCGAGTTGCATCTGCAGGTTCTTGAGTTCAGTTCGCAGCGCCTCGCGCAGCTTGGCATCGAGCGCCGAAAGCGGCTCGTCCATGAGGAACACGCGTGGCTTGCGCACGATCGCCCGGCCGATCGACACGCGCTGCATCTCGCCGCCGGAAAGCCGGTCGGTCTTGCGGTCGAGCAGGTGCTCGATCCTGAGCGTGCGGGCCGCGCGCGCGACGCGGTCCTTGATCTCGGCATCCGGCAACCGCCGGATCTTCGGCTTCAGCGGGAATTCGAGGTTCTCGCGCACCGTATAACGCGGATAGAGCGAATACTGCTGCAGCACCAGCGCCACATCGCGCTCGGCCGCACCCCATCCTGCAACGTCGACCCCGTCGATAAAGACCTGTCCTTCGGTCGGCTTCTCCAGCCCGGCGATCAGGCGCAGCGTCGTCGTCTTACCGGCGCCGGTCTCGCCCAGCAGCACGAAGAATTCGCCATCGGCGATCTCGAGATTGAGGCCGGTCAGCGCGGTGTGAGTGCCGAACTTCTTGGTGATGTTCTTCAGCTCGATATGGGCCATGTCTACCGTCTCAATTTCGTTTCGAGGGCGACCTGCCCTCCGCTATGGCTTCGGGCGTTCGATTGTTCGAAAGGCCAAATCGTTGGCCTCTCGTGTCCTTCGGCCATCACAATCTCACTCCCAGCGACTTGCCGCTTGCCGTGTCGAAGAAATGCGCCTGCTCCGGATCGATGCGGGCATGAACTTTCTCGCCCGGACCCGAGACGTAGCCGGCCTTGGTGCGGGCGCGCAGCATCTTGGAGCCGACCTGAAGATCGACGATGTCGAAGGAGCCGAGCGGCTCGATGATGTGCGCCTCGACAGGTAGATAGCCGGGCGCGGCATCGTGCCGGACCAGCACGCCCTCCGGACGGATACCGAGCGTCAGACCGCCATTGGCGGCGTGGCCGTTGAGCTTGGCGAGAAGCTCACGCGGGAACTCGAAACCTTTGGGCGCGCCGCCGACCGCAACGGTGGCCGCCCCGGCCTCGTCGGCCACGCTGGCCTCGGCGATGTTCATCACCGGGCTGCCGACGAATTGCGCCACGAACAGGTTGGCCGGATGCGAGTAGACCTCGTCAGGCGTGCCGACCTGCTGGATGAAGCCCTCATGCATGATGACGATGCGGTCGGCCAGGCTCATCGCCTCGATCTGGTCGTGGGTGACGTAGATCGTGGTCGATCCCTGCTTGACGTGCAGTCGCTTGATCTCGGCCCGCATCTCCTCGCGCAGCTTGGCGTCCAGCGCGCCGATCGGCTCGTCCATCAGCATCGCCTTCGGGCGCCGCACCAACGCTCGGCCGATCGCTACGCGCTGCATGTCGCCGCCGGAGAGCGCCGACGGCCTCTTGTCGAGCAGGTCGGTGATGCGCAACACCCTTGCTATCTCGCGCACCGAGGTGTCGACCTCGCTGCTGCTCATACGCGTGGCGCGCAGCGGAAAGGCGATGTTCTCGAACACCGTCATATGCGGGTAGAGCGAGAAGGACTGGAATACCATGGCGATGTCGCGGTCGGCAGCCTTGAGGTGCTGGACCGCCTTGCCGTCGATCAGGATGTCGCCCTGGTCGATCGTCTCCAGCCCTGCTATCGCGCGCAGCGTCGTGGTCTTGCCGCAGCCCGACTGTCCGAGCAGCACGATGAACTCGTTGTCGGCGATGGCGAGGTTGAGATTGTGGATGACCTGGACGGCACCGAAGAATTTCTCGATGCCGCGAAGTTCGATCTGCGTCACTGTCCGGCCCCCTCATGCGTCGCTGCGCCGGTTTCCTCGGTCTGCTCCGGCGCAATCTTGGACGTAATGTTGAAGCCGATCAGGCCGATTAGGATGATCGTCACACCATAGGAATGCAGGCTGAGGCTCCATGGCTGGCAGAGCGCAATGATGCCCAGCACCATCAGGACCTGCGATGCCGGCAAAAGGTACTTCTCGTTGACGGCGCGAAAACTCATTTGCGGATCGCTCCGAACGTCACGCCGCGAAGCAGGTGGTTGCGCAGCAGGAAGGTGAAGATCGCCACCGGCAGCAGGAACAGGAACGTGCCCGCCGCGATCGTGGTCCAGTCCGGCAGGCCGGAACCGATCTGGCTGGGGATGAAGGGCGGCGCCGTCTGGGCGCGCCGGTTGGTCATGATCAGCGCGAAGGCGTACTCGTTCCAGGCGGTGATGAAGCAGAACACGGCGGTGGCGGCGATGCCGGTCGCCGCTTCCGGCAGCACGATCTTGAAGAAGGCCTGCATGCGCGTATAGCCGTCGACGAGCGCCGCCTCCTCATACTCCTTCGGGATCTCGTCCATGAAGCCCTTCATCAGCCAGACCGAGAAGGACAGGTTGAAGGCGACGTAGAGGATGATCAGGCCGATATGCGAATCGTTGAGGCCGACCGCCCGGTACATCAGGAACATCGGGATCGCGACCACCACCGGCGGCAGCATGCGCGTGGACAGGATGAAGAACAGGAGATCCGCCTCGCCGGCGATCTTGAAGCGCGAGAAGCCATAGGCGGTAAAGGTTCCCATGCCCACCGCGAGCACGGTGCTGATCACGGCCACGATAAGGCTGTTCATGAAGCGGTCGGGATATTGCGAAAGCTGCACGTCCTTGCCGACCTTCAACACCCGCTCGCCGCCGTCATAGATGCGCTTTTCCCACCAGGGCGCGGCTTCGTAGACTTGCGGGTCGACGGTCTTCTGCATCTGCACGCGCTTGGTGAAGAGCCGCACGAACGGCGTCACCTCGGGCTCGAACAGCACGGTCGGCGGCACGCTGACGGCGAGTTCCTTCGGCTTGAAGGCCGTGGAGGCGATCCAGTAGATCGGCGCCAGGAAGATCAAGGTGGCGATCAGCACCGCGACGATGGCGATGCGATTGAGCGCGACTTCGGAAGAAGTGCGGACGGCAGCCATCTCAGCGCTCCTTCACCTTGTTGAGATACTTCACGTAGAGGTTGGTGATGGCCAGCACCATGATCAGCACGATGTAGGCCAGCGCGCAGGACTTGCCTGTGTCCCACTGCTGGAAAGCCTGCTTGTAGAGCCGGATCGCGATCAGTTCGGCGGTCGGCTGGGTCGTCATCGTGTAGGCGATGTCGAAGGTCTTGAAGGCCTCCATGGTGCGGAAGATCAGCGCGATCAGAAGGATCGGCGAGACCAGCGGCAAGGTGATGCGGGTGAAAGTGTACCACCAGCTGGCGCGGTCGATCGCGGCGGCCTCGTAGAGATGCTGCGGCACGGCCGAGAGGCCCGCGAGCGAGAGCAGCATGACGAAGGGCGACCACATCCAGATGTCGGTGATCGCGACCGCGTAAAGCGCGCTGTCGGGATTGGAGAGCCAGGCGAAGTCGCCCAGGCCGAAGACGTAGTTGATCGGGCCCCAGGACGGGCTGTAGAGCAGCTGCCAGAACAGGCCGACGACCGCCGCCGACATCATCATCGGCAACAGCAAAAGCGTGGTGATCAGGCCCTTCATCGGAAAGCTGCGGTTGAGCAGCAGCGCAAGGCCGAAGCCCACGATCATCTGGCCCGCCACCGAAACGATCACGTATTTGGCGGTGATGACGAAGTTCGACCAGATGTGGTCGTCGGTGAGCAGCTCGCGATAATTCTGCAAGCCCACGAACTGCC
>NZ_RZSC01000294.1:0-6913 GCF_003998155.1 Mesorhizobium sp. M1E.F.Ca.ET.063.01.1.1 | reverse complement strand
GCAGATCGCGACCAGGATCGGCGCCTCGCCCGACGAGGCCGCGGATGGCATCATCCGCATCGCGGTCGCCAACATGGCGCGCGCGATCCGCTCAATCTCCATAGAGCGTGGCTGCGATGTCAAAGAATTCGCTTTGGTCGCCTTTGGCGGCGCGGGTCCGCTACACGCGGCATTTGTCGCGGAGGAGGTAGGCATTCCCGCGGTCCTGGTGCCCGAGGCTCCAGGCACGATGTGCGCCCGGGGCGTGCTGCTTTCCAACATATCCCGAAGCTTTGTCAGATCCCATGTCGCACCGCTGGACGACGCCAGCTGGCGCGATATCCTCGAACAGACGCGCGCCATGACCGCGGAAGCCGAGGCCTGGCTGATCGGCGAAGGTGTCGAGAGACCTTTGCGCGCCTATGTCCGCGTGATTGAGGCCCGCTATGTCGGCCAGAATTTCGAGGTCCGCGTCGAAGGCGACATCATGAACCGCGCGGCCTTCATAGGCGCCTTTTACCAGGTCAACGAAGAAGTCTACGGCTATCATGTCGAGGATCGCGAGATCGAGATCGTCAATGTACGGATCGAGGCGATTGGCCAAACCGCGGCTTCGCTGGAACAGCCGCCGCCACGCCCGGGGAGCTGTGAGGAAGCACGGATTGGCACCCGCAACGTGCATATGGGCGCCGAGGCAGGCGGCTGGGCGGAGGCCAGCGTCTACGACCGCGAGAAGCTGCCTTCCGGTGCCACCATCGCGGGCCCCGCCGTGGTCGAGGAACTCACCGCGACGACCGTGCTGCCGAAAGGCTGGACCGCCAGCATCGATGCCTGGCGCAACATCATCCTTACGCGAAAGGCTTCTGAAGCATGAGCCACATAAACGCCATCGATATGGAAGTCTTCAACAACCGGCTGCTGTCGATCACCGATGAGGTGATGAACACGCTGATCCGGTCGTCCTTCTCCACCAACATCAAAGAACGCAAGGACGCATCGGTTGCGATCTTCGACCGGGAAGGGCGCCTGATCTGCCAGGCGCTCTACATTCCCATGCTACTTTCAGGCGTTATGGGAGGTGTCGAGACACTGCTCAAGAGCCGCAAGCTCGACAGCTTTCGCGATGGCGACGTGTTTATCTGCAACGATGTCTATCTCGCCGGCGGCTCGCACAGCAACGACATCTCTATCATCACGCCGGTGTTCATCGACGGCAGCGTCGAGTTCTTCATCGGCAATATCGGCCACCATTCGGACGTCGGAGGGGTCATCCCGGGCTCTACCGACCATATCCTGACCAGCGTCTTCGCGGAGGGCATCCGCATTCCGCATATGCGCATCCTTCGTGAAGGCGTGCTCGACGAGGATCTGCTCTCGATGATCGCGCACAATACGCGCGACCCGATGGAGCGGATCCTTGATCTCAAAGTGCAGATCGCAGCCAACGGGCAGGGGGCCCGCAGCCTTGTAAGGCTGGCGCGGGACCATGGCCTGGCCAGGGTCCAGAAGAGCATGGCGGATCTCCTGAGCTACACCGAACGCCGCATGCGTCAACGCCTACGCGAGCTGCCAGACGGTGAATATGCCTCCGAAGTCTATACGGACGACGAGGGGGTGCCAGGCCCGCCCAAACGCATCTGCCTGACCGTGCGTATCGAGAGCGGCGATGTGACCTTGGATTTCGCCGGCACCGATCCGCAAGCAAGGGGCTCCATCAACATGGGTCCTTATCCGCTGCTGGCAGCCGTGTTCTGCGGCATCAACATGATGGTCGATCCGAGTATCCCGGCAAATTTCGGCATGTTCCAGCCGGTCCGGATCGAGGCGCCAGCCGGTACCATCGTCAATCCGCACTTTCCCGCCGCGGTCGGCAACAGGGAATACACCGCGCAGCGCGTGGTGCGGGCAATCACACTTGCCTTTGCCCAGGCGCTGCCGCGCGACCGGGCCGTCGCGCCGTCGGCCGACATCAACACAGGTATGGCCTTCTATGGCAAGCGGCGCTCCGGCGAGCCCTTTGTCTATGTCGAGGCGGTTGCCGGCGGCGTCGGCGCCACCCTCTACAAGGACGGCATGCACGGCACCCAAGTCGGCATCACCAACACATCCAACACGCCGGCCGAACCGCTCGAGATCGAGTTTCCCCTGATCGTGCGCGAGTATGGGCTGGCCATCGACACGGCCGGCCCTGGCCGTACGCAAGGAGGCGCCGCCATCATTCGCGACATCGGCTCGCTGGTCGACGGCGTGTCGGTCTCGATCAAGGCCGATGGCAAGAAAAGCCCGGCTCCCGGCATCTTCGGTGGCGGCGAGGGCGGCCGCGCGTCCCTCGAATATCATCGCGCCGAAGGCCCCGTCGAAGCAATCGAGATGTTCGTCGTCGACCGGATCATGGCCAAGGGCGATGCCGTTCGCCTGATCTCGCCGGGCGGTGCGGGATTCGGGCCGCCGGACGAACGGCAACCGGCCGAGGTGGCGCGCAGTCTGCGCGACGGCTTCATATCTCCCGAATATGCCGGCCGGAACTACCCCCGAGCCATGCCTCGAGACGACTAATGAACCAGCGGTTCGACACGGTCGTCATCGGCGGCGGCATCGTCGGTACGACCGCCGCCTATTATCTGGCAAAATCCGGCAAGAGGGTCGCGCTGGTCGAAAAAGGTCGCATCAACGGGGAGCAGTCGAGCCGGAACTGGGGCGCCATTCGCACGCAAGGGCGCGACCCAAGCGAAATCCCGATGATGCTCGACTGTCTCGAGATATGGCGCGGCATCGAGGCCGAGCTCGGCGAAAGCCTCGACTGGCGCCAGCATGGGCAGATGCGGGTCATCTATGATGAAGGCATGCGTGAACGCTCCGAGGGCTTCATGCCTGTCGCGCGGGAGTTCGGTCTCACGACAGAGCTCCTGACGCCGTCGCAGGTGGCCGAGCTTCTGCCGCACTACAACCCCAGGGATTGCCAGGGCGCTCTATTCACAGCGACGGACGGGAATGCCGAGCCGGAAAAAGCTGCGCCAGCCTTTGCGCGAGGTGCTGCACGCCATGGCGCGGTGATCATGGACAATACTGCGGCGTTGTCGATCGATCTTTGGAACGGTGCCGTCTGCGGCGTGGAAACCGAGCAGGGCAGGCTTGCCTGTGAAACGATCGTTGTTGCATCGGGGGTCTGGACCAGCCGATTGCTGGCCCCGCTCGGCATCCGACACCCCAGCCTTTGGGTCCGTGGCTCTGTCGGACGGACCGGCGTCCTGCCGATCGGGATGCGCAAGCTCGTCGTCTGGGGCAAATGCGCCTACCGCCAGCGTCCGGACGGCCGGGTCAATATCGCCGTCGCCGAAGACGGTTTCCATGACCTGATGCTGGACAGCATCTTTCACGGCCTAAAGTTTCTACCGCTGGCCAAGCGCAACTGGCGCAACCTGCGCTTCAGTCTGGGAAAAGCGACGATGCGCAGCCTCATGGGTGACTTCGCCGATTTCACGACCCACCGCACACTCGATCCCAAACCCGACTGGAAGGGGCTGCGTCGCGCCGCCGAGCGCTTCCGCGAGGAATACCCGGTGGTCGGCGCGGTGCAATACGAACGCGCCTGGGCAGGATATATCGACTATATGCCGGACGAGCTACCTGTCATCGAGGCGCTGCCCAAACCGGACGGTCTGTTCGTCGCCGCGGGGCTCAGCGGTCACGGCTTCGGCATCGGGCCGATTGTCGGCCGGACGCTTGCCGACCTGATCGTCAAAGGTCGCACCGAATACAATCTTGCGCCCTTCTCCTCCGCGCGCTTCAATCCCGGCTGACATGTCGCGGCGGCCTGAACCCTCTTCCAAACCCGTGCTGATCGACGTGATCCTCGCCGATGGCTTTTCGATGCTTACGACGACTCTGATCCTCGAGGCGCTGCGCTTCGTGAACCTGGCACATCGGCGCAAGGCCTTCGACTGGACGATCAGAGGCGTGCAATCGCAATCACCCCGCGCCAGCAACGGGTTCACCTTCGCAGCGCAGCGCAGCTTTGACAGCGATGCCGAGCCCGGCGAACTGGTGTTTCTCAATGCCTCCTACTTTCCGGACGCTGCCGCTTCCCCGGAACTGCTTGCGTGGCTGCGGAACGCGGCGCGCCATGGCGCCTGGATTGCGGCTGTCGACACGGCGCCCCTTCTCCTGGCGCAGGCAGGGTTGCTTTATCGCAAGAAGGCGACCGTTCACTGGGAAGAACTGGGAAGCGCGCAGGAGCGCTTTCCCGATGTCGATTTCTGCAGCACCGGCGTCGAGCATAGCGGCCGCCTCTTCACCTGCAGCGGCGGCATGGCGGTGCTCGACTTGATGCTGCGGCTCGTCGCCCAGCATCAGGGCGAGGACATCGCGCGCTATGTGCGGGAGTGCTTCTTTCTCAAGGACGCCGAAACAAACCTGTTCGTGCGCGACCGCAAGCTTTCCCTCGCGCTTTCCGTGATGCGGCAGTTCATCGACGCTCCGCTCGCGCTCGAGGAGGTGGCAGCCCGCTGCAACATGTCGCCACGCCAGATGCAACGCCGCTTCGTTGCCGAATTCGGGGTGCCTCCGAGCAGTTTCTACACAGCGCTGCGGCTTCAGAAAGCCCAGTCGCTTCTGGTCGGCACGCGGTCTCCGACCGCTGCGATCGCCTTTGCCTGCGGCTACGCCTCGCCATCGCATTTTACGCACGCCTATCGCTCGTTCTTTGGAATATCCCCGCATGAGGAACGCGCCCGCATCGCCGCCGGTAAGGCGCGATCTCAGAACCGCCTGGCGATGTTTTTCCAACCGAGCTCCAGCCTGCTGGTCGATGTTCTCGGCCCCGGCCTTACGCCCTGATCCCCATTTGTCGAAAGCCCGTGAGCAAATCATGCAACAGCCGATCCGCGTCATCCGCCTGCACGAAAATGGCGACCCCAAAGACGGCATGAGCCCTTGGGAGCCAATCGCCCATGACAAGGTCCTGGAAGGAACCCCAAGGCAGCGTCGCCATCGCTTTTTCGTATCCGACCGTCTGAGGGCGGGCCAGGTTCGCGTCGGCATATGGCAGGCGACTGCCTATACCGAAAGGCTGGAAAACTACCCAAAGGATGAGTTCATGTACGTCATCGAGGGCTCCGTTACGATTATCGAGCCGGATGGGCGCACGGAAACCTTCACCAAGGGCGACAGCTTCTTCATGCCCTGCGGCTTCGCAGGCCTGTGGCAACAGGATGAGCCGATGAAAAAATACTTCATGGTTTTTGATGCTTACGACAGCGACGACTAACAGGATAACGCATTCCCCAGCCCGGCGCTGGTTCTTGTGGGGACCTGGTCCTGCGGGTTATTTCGTAGGCGTAAACGCGGTATCGTCACGCCGCGACGGTTGCCCAGGCCAGCTCATGCAAACTGCGGTAGGACTCATGCCGTGAACGAGCGCGGCCCCTGAAACGTTTGCACACCTTGCATAAGGGTGGCTTGGCCACTCTACCGCGTCGTTCCTAGCACTTGGCCGTTAAGGCGTTGCCGATTCAGCAAAGCCTGACGATCGTGTTGCGGCGTGCCAATTGACTGTTGCTTTTTTCGCTTCTGCCGGACCCTTAAAGGGCGGCAAAGACAGGGCTTCGGAGGCGCTCGGCTCAACCAGAAAAAGCAACGCGGACTAAACCCCATCTAAGTTCCATAAGATAGATTATGCAACTTTAGGTTGATTTGATTAACACATACAGCTATCATAGCGAGCGACCCTGGGGCGAGCCCCCGCCTCTCAAGAGACGCCTAAATTGCAAAATTGACGGCATCCATTATATCTTCCCGTGTAGGGGAATAATTAGGAGAATGCGATGCTCGCGCAAAGCAAACTGCTCAGAACGACGGAAGCTGCCGTCGTCGCCGGCGTCGACGTGCAAAACGTCAACAAGCTCATTGACGATGATATCCTCCCGAAGGAGCTGTTCGATCAAAGCGACGGGCGCCGCGTGCTGCCTGGCGGCTGCGTTGCCATCAACTTTTATATTCATACTGCGGGCATACTGGACGCGATGGAGCGACGGCGCGCCATCAGGTTGCTCAGTCCGCGGCTACGCCAGCTGGTGTGGTCCAACCTGGCCGGCGATCTCGAACAGGATTGGACGGTCCATAATCAGTTTGTCACGATCGACTTCAAAAGCGTCTTTGCCGAAACGTGGAATCGCCTTCACAGGCTGGCGGCCGCGCACGATACCGTCGCTTCCGATCCGCATATCCTTGGCGGAACCCCAGTCCTCAAGGGCACGCGAGTTCCCGTCTACGCTGTGGCCGCTCAGGTTGCCGCGGGCGTACCGTTGGAGCGTATCCGAGAGGACTATCCCAGTCTCGACGACGAGAAGATCGAGTTGGCGGCAATTTATGCCAAGGCCAATCCGCCTCGCGGTCGGCCGTCGCCTTCTCGGGTCAAGCTGCCTCAGGGCGCCAAACTCAATGCGCATCGAAGCTTTCGTGGCGGCAAAGCTCCGTGAAGCTGCTGATTGACGAATGTCTCAGTCCCCAGCTCGCGTTACGTGCCCAGCAGGCTGGTCATGGGGAGTCATCCCATGTCGTGCGGTTGGGCAAGACGGGCTAGAAGGGCTAGAAGGGCTATAAGGGCTATAAGGGCTTGGCTATAAGGACTGGGAACTCAAAGCGTTCATCCTTCAGGAGGATTGGACCTTCGTGACCGTCAATTCGGTAGACTTTCGGGGCCCCAGGTGAACCCGGGGTCCGGAAGGTCAATACGCCGACATCGATCTCCACGCCGGATTGATCTGCTTCAATGGGCCGGACTTCATGGATCGAGCCATGCAGATCGCCATGTTGGATGCGGCGCTGGAGATGATTGAGGATCAGGGCGGCGACCTGGTCAACAAGGTGGTTGAAGTCACGTTGGCTGATGACGGCGGAATTGAAATAGAATTTTATGCGCTGCCGTCGGACTGTC
>NZ_RZSC01000293.1:0-6955 GCF_003998155.1 Mesorhizobium sp. M1E.F.Ca.ET.063.01.1.1 | reverse complement strand
GAGAAGGGCGTGTCCATGTCCATGATCAGATAGATCGCCGCGGCCGCCAGCGCCCCCGAGATGAGGAATGTGCCGACGATGGTGGCGTTGCGCGGCGCCCGGAAGCCGAAGCTGGCGAAGATCAGCATCAGCCAGGCGACGAGAAGCGCGATCAGCGGCACGGGGATGATGCCGTCGGACTGTTCGACCAGCACCCAGCGCTGCTCGATCACCTTCTGCAGCAGCTGTTGCGCATTCTGCAGCGTCGCGGCGTGCCTCGCCTCCGGCGGCGTCAGGACCGCCAACTGGTCGCCGACCTGGTTCAGCAGCAGCTCGGACAGCCGGTTGGCGACCGCCGGCGTCTTCTGGGTGGGCGAGGTGGCGTCGACGACCCGCTGCACATAAGCGGCGAGCGAAGCGCGCGCGATGCCTGTCTCGGGTCCGTACTGCCTCAGCGAGCGGTCGAGCAGGATCAGTTGCGTGGCGAAGCTGTGGACGTTGTGGTCGATGGTCTCGAACGTGTTCTTGGCCGAATTGATCATCAGGCCGAGCACCAGCGAGGACATCACCACGAAGAGGTTCGCGGCAAGCCGCACCACGGCGCTGGTGTCGTCCTGACGGTGATGGGCGGGAAAGCGCTCATAGACCATCAGGCTGACCAGCGCCGCCCCGGCCAGACAAGCAAAGATCGCTGTCCCTACAAGCACTTCGCCCATCGCCAATATTGCGCACGGGAAGGGGCGCTTGCCAATCGGCTGGAGGAAGTTGAATCAGTTTGGTGGCATAAAGGCCTATGTCGTTGTTCGGAAAGGATGCTCTCGGCTGAACTCAGTCCGAAGCAGAGCGAAGGTCGAAAACCGCTTCCAATACTGGCGCAAGACGCTATCTATGGCGCGGGGCGGCTCCACCCTCACAATCATGCACGAGGCTATCCATGACAATACGCGCTGTCGTCTGGGGCGAGAACATCCATGAGCGGACCAACGAGGTGGTCGCCGGCATCTATCCGGAAGGCATGCACGCCACCATCGCCAACGCGCTGAATGCCGACCCAGGCATCTCCGCCTCGACCGCGACACTGGAGCAGCCGGAGCACGGCCTGCCGGAGTCCCGCCTTGCCGAGACCGACGTGCTTGTCTGGTGGGGTCACAAGGACCACGGCGCGGTGACCGACGAGGTGGTCGAGCGCGTCGCCCGTCGCGTCTGGGAAGGCATGGGGCTGATCGTGCTTCACTCCGGCCATTTCTCGAAAATCTTCAAGCGGCTGATGGGCACGCCCTGCACGCTGAAATGGCGCGAGGCCGGCGAGCGCGAGCGGCTCTGGGTGACGAGCCCCAGCCATCCGATCGCCGATGGCGTCGGCGAATATTTCGAGCTCGAGAACGAGGAGATGTATGGCGAGCAGTTCGCGGTGCCGGAGCCGCTGGAAACGGTGTTCATCTCCTGGTTCCAGGGCGGCGAGGTGTTCCGTTCAGGGCTGACCTATCGGCGCGGCACCGGCAATGTCTTCTATTTCCGGCCAGGACACGAGACCTATCCGACCTATCATGACGCCACCGTGCACAAGGTGCTGCGCAACGCGGTGAAATGGGCACACAACCCGCAAGGGTCGAAGCCGGCCATCCTCAACGCGCCGAACGTGCCGGTCGACGAGGCGCTGGAGCCGATTGTCGAGCGCGGCGGCAAGCTGCACGCGGCCGGCGAGGCCGGGTTCCGCTAAAGAACTCCAACAGCGGTTTTCCGTCTGGAACTGCGTAGAAATACCACTTAGACACATCCGTCATTGAATCGAACCAATTCCTTCGGAGAAGCATAATGCGGCTTTTGATACTCGGTACCGGCTGGATGGCGCAGGAGCATGCGCGCCGCTTCAGCGCCATCGAGGGCGTCGACATCGTCGGCGCCGTTGATGTCGATCCGGCCCGCGTCGGCGAATATGCCGACGCCTACAAGATCCCGAAACGCTTCACCTCGCTGGAGGCGGCGCTCGACTGGGGCGATTTCGACGCGGTCGCCAATGTCACGCCGGACCGCATCCATCATCCGACCACCATGGCGCTGATCGCCGCGGGCAAGCCTGTGCTGTGTGAAAAGCCGCTGGCCGAGAATTTCGGCAAGGCGAGCGAGATGGCCGATGCGGCGGAAGCGGCCGGTGTCGTCAACATGGTGAACCTCACCTATCGCAACGTGGCTGCGCTGCAGAAGGCGCGCCAGATGGTGCAGGCGGGCGAGATCGGCACGGTACGCCATGTCGAGGCGTCCTATTTGCAGAGCTGGCTGGTGTCGAAATTCTGGGGCGACTGGCGCACCGATCCGAAATGGCTGTGGCGGCTGTCGCGCGGTCACGGCTCGAATGGCGTGCTGGGTGACGTCGGCATCCACATCCTGGATTTCGCGAGCTATGGCGCCGCCCTCGACATCGACCACGTGTTCTGCCGGCTGCGCGCCTTCGACAAGGCGCCGGACAACCGCATCGGCGACTATCAGCTCGACGCCAATGACAGCTTCGCCATGACGCTCGACTTCGCCAACGGCGCCTTCGGCGTCGTGCATGCCAGCCGCTGGGCGACCGGCCATCTCAACGAGCTGCGGCTGCGCATCTATGGCGACAAGGGCGGCATCGAGGTGGTGCACAATCTCGACGGCTCGATGCTCAAGGCTTGCGTCGGCGAGAATGTCGAGAACGCCAAATGGGACGTGCTCGACGCCGGCACGGTGCCGACCAACTACCAGCGCTTCGTCGAGGCGGTGAAGAGCGGCGTGCAGACCGAGCCGAACTTTCGCCACGCGGCGGGTTTGCAGAAGGTGTTGGACCTCTCCGTGGTGTCGGACGAGAAACGCGCCGAGTTGAGGGCCAACGCGGACACGCAATAGCGCCTTTCCTCGCCCCCGCCAAAGCGGGGGAGAGGTGTCCGCGAAGCGGACGGAGAGGGGGCCTTCGTAGGGCGCTCCCCTCTCCGTCTCGGCTTCGCCGAGCCACCTCTCCCCCACTCCGTGGGGGCGAGGAACGGGCTCCCGTGCGCGCCACACAATTCTTTCAATCATTTCTTGAAGCTTGGGCCTGGCGTTTCGTGATTTGATGCAGCCATTAGCTCGGGAGGCTTCCATTGACCGACTACATCGCATTGCCGAAGGCTGAAGTGCACATCCATGTCGAGGGCTGTTTCGAGGCCGACGACGTGATCAGGAATTGCGAGGAGGCCGGCATTCCGCTGCGCGCCCCGCGCGACAGGCTCTTCGAGGCCCACGACCTGAAGAGCTTCCTCGAAATGCTCGACTGGCTGTGCGGCACGTTCCGCACGCGTGAGCAACTGGCCGTCACCGCCTATAAATTTGCGCGGCGCATGGCCAAAAGCGGCGTGCGCTACGCCGACGTCATCGTCAACCCGACCCACTGGCCGCACTGGCACGGGAACATCCCCGGAATGATCGACGCCTTCGATGCGGGTTTCGCGGCCGCCGAGCAGGATGGCTACCCGTCGGTCGGGCTTTGCGTCAGCCTGCTGCGCACCCAGTCGGCCGAGGATGCCATCGAACTGGTGGAGTTGCTGAGCAGGATCAGGCATCCGCGCGTCGTTGCCCTTTCGATCGACGGCAACGAAGCGGCCGCCGGCCGCACCGGTCCGCGCTTCGCCGAGGCATTCCGCCGCGCCGCGGCGGCCGGATTGCGGCGGACCGTCCATGCCGGCGAGTCGAGCGGTCCTGAAGGTGTCCGCGACGCGATTGAACTGCTGGGCGCCGACCGCATCGACCATGGCGTGCGGGCGATCGAGGAGCCGGCCCTGGTCGACCTGCTGGCGCAGCGGCGGATTCCTCTTGGCATCTGCCCAATCTCCAACATCACGCTCGGCGTCTATCCAGCGCTTGCCGAACATCCTATCGATGCGCTCCGCAAGGCCGGCGTCGCCGTCTCGATCAACACCGACGATCCGGCGCTGCTCGACACGACCCTTGAAGCCTCTTACGCCGCCTGCGCCGATACCTTTGGCTGGGACGGCGAAACAATCCGCCAGCTCGCCGCGACATCGGTGCATGCGAGCTATGCCGATCCTGCCGTGAAGGCACGGATCCTGGCGGACCTGGCGATTTGGCGGGGCTGACAAGGCTTCCGTTCCTAGGTGCTCCAACCGAACGAGAGGCGCGGAACTCAGGGCCGATGCGGATAGGCGGTGAGGCCGGAGCGCCAATCTCCCCCCTTGCGGGGGAGATGCCCGGCAGGGCAGAGGGGGGGTGCTGTCCCGCTAGCTTGTCAGCTGTTGTCGGTCACGACATCCGGTGCAAGGTCTATTGCGAGAAACCGCCTGCGCCGGCGATCCTTCACACCCCCCTCTGTCCTGCCGGACATCTCCCCCGCAAGGGGGTAGATAGACCGTCATCTGTTGCCTCGATAAATCCCCACCGCCGCGGCAACCAGCGCGGCGTTCCCCGCAGCCACACTTCCGTCCAGCAACTCCTTGCCGTCCTCCAGTCCGACGCGCGTCGAAAATTTCCGCGCCGCCGCCCGCTCGACGAAGGGCCACACGGTCGCGTTCTCGCCATGCAGCAGGATCGCGCGATGGACGCCTTCGCGTTCCAGCACCTTCACAATGCCGTTTGCAATCGCGAATGCCTCGTCCAGCTTCTGCTCGGAAATCTCGATCAGCACGCGCAGCACCCGCCTGCCATGGTCGAGGCTGGCCAACCTTAGCGCGTCGCCGATCGATGCCAGCCCGGCCTCGATGCCGACGCCGCGGTCGCGCAAGGCCTCCATCACTTCCGGCGCCGCCGCTTCGCTGAGATTGACCGAGGCGTAGTCGGGCAGCTCCTTCCAGCCGGCGATTGCCGCAAGCGTGCGCCTGTCGTCCTTCTCGATCCAGGCGCCGGTGGAGACACCGATCAGCGTGCCCGGACAGGCGCGGCGCAGCGCCGCCACCGTCCGGTCCATCGCTTCCGGGGCGAGGCTTTCCTGATGGTCGGCGCCGCGCGCATGGACATGCAACTCGGCGGCGCCCGCCGCGATCGAGGCCGCGCCATCGCGCGCCATGGCATGCGCGTCGAGTGGCAGGGCCGGATGGAAATCGGCGGAGCGGGCGCCGTTGATGCAAGCCTGGACGATCATGACGATGGCGATCCTGTTGCTGGGCCAAGTCTAGCGCAGGCAGGGCAAAGCGGAAACGGCGGATGGTTAGGCTTGCCGACCTTTGTCCGGCTGGACACGGGGGGCTCGCGGAAACCTCAGGAGGTCTTCCGCCTTCCCATCGCAACCCCCATCACCGCCACGCTCCCGATCAGCACCGACAGCACCCCCGCCGGCAGCTCCGTCGGCGCAAACACCACGCGTCCCATCCAATCCGCGAACACCACCAGCGCAGACCCGATCATCGCGGCGCCGAACAGTTGCGGCCTGGCGCGACGCAGTTCGATGAGCCCGGCCAGGTGCGGCGCGAGCAGACCGACGAAGCTCATCGGTCCGACGATCAGCGCCGCCGCCGCGGTCGTGACCGCCGCCAGCACCAGCACGGTGAGACGCGCTGCGTGCAGCGGAACGCCGAGATTGGTCGCCATGCCTGCTCCCAGCGGCAGGATCTCCAGCCAGCGCCCGGCAAGCGCGGCGAGCAGCAGCCCGGCAATGCCGGCGCCGAGCACGAGGACGGCGAAATCCAGCTCCACCCAATAGGTCGAGCCGCTCAGCCAGGCGAGCACCTGGCCCGAGCGCGGATCGCCGAGCGCCAGGAAAAGCAGGCTCGAGGCATCGAGCAGCGCGGTGATGGCGATCCCGGTCAGCAGCAGCCGCTCCGGCGTGAAGCCGCTGTCGAGCCCGAGCAGCAGGATCGCGCCGGTGACAACCAGCGCGCCGACCGTCGCGCCGACAAGCTGCAGCTCGGCGCCGGCATCGGCGAAGAGAAGCAGCACCGCGATCAGCCCCATGGCGACGCCGCCGCCGATGCCGAGGATTTCCGGGCTCGCCATTGGATTGGCGAACAGGCGCTGGACGAGACAGCCGGCGACGCCGAGCCCCAGCCCCGCGCCGCAGGCGGCGACGACGCGCGGCAGCCGCCAGGGGAAAGCCTCCGAATAAAAGCCGAAACCATCCGGCGCGCGGCCAACGAGGAAGGCTAGCGCGAGCGCCAACGCAAGCGCAATCGCCAGTCCGGCGAGCACAAGCGCCGGCCGCCTTGCGCCGCCGGTACCGAGGCTTGCCACCAGCCCGCCGTCAGTCTTCAGCATCAGGCGCGGCACGCGTCTCAGCAAGAAGATCAGCATCGGCGCGCCGATCAGCGCGGTGACGGCGCCGGTCGGCAGATCGGCGGCCTGGTCGGGCGGCAGGAGCTGGGTGAGCTGGTCGACCATCAGCACCAGGGCAGCGCCCGCCAGGGGCGCGGCGACCAGCCGCTCGCCGAGCTTTTCCGCGCCGAGAACGCGCGCCAGATGGGGAGCCGCCAGCCCGACGAAGCCGATGATGCCGACGGCCGCCGCCACGCTCGCCGAAAGCAGCACGGCAATAGCCACAAGCAGCGGCTTCAAGAGCGTGGTCAGGCCGAGGCTCTTCGCCTGCTGGTCGCCGAAGCCGAGGATGAGCAAAGGCCGCGCCAAGGCCATGGTGGCGATTGCGCCGGTCGCGACGCGCAGCGCCAGTTGCTCGACGCCGCTCCAGCCGTCCTCGACCAGTGAGCCGGCGCCCCAGATGAACATCGAGGCGAGATATTGCTGGTTGAGCAGCATCAGGAGGCTGGAGATCGAGCCCAGCGCGAAGCTGACGACGAAGCCGCAGAGTATCAGCGTCGTCGGGTCGGCACGCCAGCGCCAGCCGACCGCGGCGATCAGCCCCCAGGCGGCGAAGGCGCCGGCGATCGCCAGCAGCTCCGGATGCGCGGCATGCACGGCAGGCGCGGCAAGCAGGCCGATGGTTAATGCCAGATGCGCGCCGGCGTTGACGCCGAGCGTTTCCGGCGCGGCAAGAGGGTTCTGCAGCACCTGCTGCATCAAGACGCCGGCC
>NZ_RZSC01000292.1:0-6961 GCF_003998155.1 Mesorhizobium sp. M1E.F.Ca.ET.063.01.1.1 | reverse complement strand
GGCATGCTGCGTAAGCCGGAGGCTGCGCCGGCGCGGTTCTCGCGCGGCGGCCCGATCTTCTGGATCGCTGGCATCGGCATGGCGCTCGCCGCCTTCTGGGTGTCGGGCGGACATGCCCTGGTGCGCCAGAGCCCGTTCTGGACGACCCCGCAGCCCGCAGGCGCGTTCAGCATTTCCGGCGTCACCTCGCGTATCGACGCCTCGGGGCTTAAACCGGTCCTGTTCGTCGACGGCGAGGCTGCCAATGACGGGGTAAGCGCACAGTCGCTGCCGCCGCTCGAGATCCGAGTCACCGACAATGCCAGCAATGTCATCCGCTACAGGCTGGGGACATCCAACCGCTCGCTGGCGCCCGGCGAAAGATTCGGCTTTTCCAGCCGGCTCGAAGTGCCTAGAAACGGCGTGAGGGCCGTATCGGTCACCTTCGCCAGCTAGGGTCTATTGATATTCAGGTGATGCCGGCCTGCAAATGGCGGTTTCCTGCGCTTCCGGTACTCGCCGGTCGAAGCACTTAGGAGTGGCGTGGCAGTTAAATTAAGGCTACGGCCGGCGTAGGCCGGTGCTCACGTACCTAAAAGTACGCTCCGCTCCGGTTCTCGGAGCCCACTATTTTCGGCTCGGCCTGACCTGAATCTCGACACACCTAAACCGATCGATGATGCGGGCGATTTCGAAGGAAAAAAGTATGCCAGTTGTGCGCGGCAAGGACATCGAGGTCCTGTTTTCGGCGTCGGCGATTGCCCGCCGCAATCTCGAACTCGCCAAGGAGATCGCCGGGCGCGACTACCACGACTTGCTGGTGATCTCGATCCTGAAGGGCTCGTTCGTTTTCGCGGCCGATCTCATCCGCGCCATGCATGATGTCGGCCTGTCGCCCGAGGTCGAGTTCATCTTCATTTCCAGCTACGGCGCCGGCACCACCAGCGGCGAGGTCAGGGTGCTGCGCGACATCGACAACGAGGTCGTCGGACGCGACGTGCTTTTGATCGACGACATCCTGGAATCCGGCAAGACGCTTTCCTTCACCCGCGACCTCATGCTGTCGCGCGGCGCCAAAAGCTGCGCCATCGCGGTGCTGCTCGACAAGCGCATGCGCCGCCAGACCACGCTCAACGCCGACTATGTCGGCTTCGACTGCCCCGACTATTTCGTCGTCGGCTACGGCATGGATGTCGCGCACGCGTTCCGGGAACTGCCGTTCGTCGGCGTGGTCAAGGGCGACGCCTGACTCTCGAAGCGGAATCCGTGACGACCCGTCGACCGTTCGAATTTTCAGAAAAAGTCAACGTTTCCGCGCCATGTATCTCGGCATGGCAAAGCTTCTGATCGTCGAGGACGATGAGTCCGTCCGCACCCTCGCCGCCCGCGCGCTGGAGCGCGACGGGCACAACGTGACTATCGCCGCCGACGGCGCGCAAGGGCTGGCGCTGATCGGGCAGGCGCATGGCGGCTACGATCTCGTGGTGTCCGACATCCGCATGCCGGAAATGGATGGCATCGAGATGGCGACGGCGGCGGCGAAACAGTTCCCGGCGATGAAGATCATGCTGATGACCGGCTATGCCGACCAGCGCGAGCGCGCCGAGGAATTGAACGGCATCATCCTCGACGTGGTGCAGAAGCCGTTCACGCTTGCCGAGATACGCGCCCGTGTCGGCCGGGCCTTAAGCTGCTTCGCTTGACCATCTAGACGGCATCACCGGTTGCCGCGAGTGTCGGTACGGCGCTCCTGTGCCGCTCGCCGTTGAGCGCGAGCAGGCCGGCGCCGATGATCAGCGCAGCGCCGAGCACGGTTGTCACGCGCGGTACCTCGGCGAAGAACAGGAAGCCCCAGAGCGGCGACCAGAGAATGCCGGTATATTCGAAGGTGGCGACGCGGTTGGCGGGGGCCATCCGATAAGCCTGCGACAACAAAATCATGCCGGCGGAGGCGACGAGGCCGCAGGCGGCCATCTTGAGGAAGTCCGGCATGGTCGGCCACACCCATGGACGCACCAGGAAGTCGAGGCTCGGATGGCCCGCGTGGGTGATGCCGGCAAGATGAAATATGGCGGCGACCGCCACAGCGCCGGTGAGGTAGGCGCCATTCTGGTAGAAGGCCATGACCGTCGATGATTCGGTGTCGCCGATCCGGCGCGCCATCAACTGCGAGAAGCCGTAGAGGAATGCCGAGCCGAGCGACAGCAGCGCCGCCCAGTCGAACACTCCGGCGCCCGGACGCAGCATCACGACGACCCCGACAAGGCCGATCAGCACAGTCGTCAGCGTCCGCCAGGAGACGTGCTCGCCGAGATAGGGCCCGGCGAGCGCCATGATGAAGAGCGGTGCCATGAAATAAAGCGCTATCGCGTCGGCCAGCGATAAGGCGGCGATCGCCAGGTAATAGACCGTGTAGGACGAGAACTGGGTGAAGGCGCGCAGCGTCAGCATGCCCGCTCGCTTCGACAGCAGCGCCTTCAGGCCGACATCGGCATGGACGACAACGATCAGGATCGGCAGCGCGACGATGGCGCGGATCGCCATCACCTCCGTCACCGGATAGCCGCCCGACACTGCCTTCACCAGCGGGTCCTGCAGCGAAAACACCAGAACGCCCAGGCAGAGGCTCAAGATGCCAAGCACCATCCGGTTCTGCATCGACGTTCCAGCGAAAAAGAGCCCGCCACCGTTTTCGGGCAGCGGGCACGAGTGAGGACTCTTCGAATTGGTCCGCGGCCGATTTCGCGGCCGCATATCCAATGGGTGCGGTGACTATCCTGCGGCGTTTGACATGTTGCAAACGAATTGGAATGATATCAGCGATCAAAATTTCTTATGGCGATGCCTATGAAGCCCACCCTCGACAGCGACCTCCTGCGCACCTTCGTGGCGGTGGCCGAGACGGGCAATTTCACCAAGGCCGCCGAGAAGGCCGGACGCACCCAATCGGCAGTTTCCATGCAGATGAAGAAGCTGGAGGACATGGTCGGCGACAGCCTGTTCGAGCGCGGCTCGCGCGGCGTGGCGCTGACGCGCCGCGGCGGCGAGCTCATCGCCAATGCCCGCCGCATCGTCTCGCTGCTCGACGAGACGGCGGCGTCGCTGGTGGCGCCACCGCTCGGCGGGCTGGTGCGCATCGGGATACCCGCCGAATATGGCCGCTCGATCCTGTCGCGGGCGCTCGGCGAGTTCGCCAAGCGTCATCCGCGCGTGGAAGTCACTGTGCGCTACGCCCATTCGGCCTCGCAGGTGAAAGCGCTGGCGGCGGGGGAGCTCGACCTCGCCGTGGTGTTCGAATGGGAAGGTTTTTCCGGCGGCGAGGTGCTGATGCACGATCCGACGGTGTGGGTGACATCGATGCTGCACCATATGCATGAGGAGCGGCCGGTGCCGATCGCGCTCTACAGCCGCGACGGCTGGTGCCGCGACTTTGCGATCAAATCGTTGCAGCAGCGCGGTCTCGACTACCGCGTCGCCTATACCAGCGACACCAATGGCGGCCTGACGCTCGCGGTCACTTCCGGTTTGGCGATCGCGCCGATCTCGCGCAGCAACATCCCGCCCGACTGCCGCGAGCTGACGGCCGCCGACGGCTTCGGCGACATCGATTCCTCCAATGTGGTGCTGCACCGCAATCCGCTGGCGGCGGGCGAAGCGATCGACGGCATGGAGAACGCGATCCGCGAGGCTTTCATGCTGACCAGGCAAACCGCGCCGGCAGCATAGATGCCGGCTGCGGGCGATCTGGGGGGACCGCCTATTTCAGTTCGAGCAGCCGCTCGAGATAACTGCGCTCTATGTCCGGGCTCAGCGCGTTGCCGAGGCGCTTGCGGATCGCTTCGAGAATCTGGCGGGCGCGCTGCACGTCGATCTCGTCCGGCACCTTGACGGAGTTGCCGTCGTCGGAACCCTTGGTGGCGCGCGGCCGGCCGAGCGGATCGCGGTCGGCGTCCTGCTGGCGCCCGCCCTGCTCGCTGCCGCCCTGGTCGCCCTGCATGGCCTGCATCTGCTTCATCATGTCCTTGGCGCCTCGGCGCAGCGCCTCCAGCGCGCGGCCCTGGTGGCCGACGGCCTCGTCGCCGTTGCCCTCGCCAAGCGACTGCTCGGCATCGCCCATGGATTTGCCGGCCTCGCCAAAGCCCTCATTGGGCTGCATGCCCATGCCTTCGAGGCCCTTCTTCAGCTTGTCGAGGTCGCTCTGCAGCTGGCCCTGGCCCTCCTGCAGCTGCTTCAGCGCGTCGGCCAGATCCTTTGGCGACATCCCCGGCCGGCCGAGCGGATCGCGGTCGTCGCCGGGGCCGGGCTTCTGCCCGTCCTGAGACTGGCCCTGCTCGCCATCCTCGCCCATCTGCTGGTCGCCGTTTTGGCCACGCTGGCCGCGCTGCATCTGGTCGAGGCGGAAAGTGTCGTTCATCATCTCCTGCTGGCGCCGCATGATCTCGCCCAGCTTGTCCATCTGCTGGCGCATCTCGCTGTCCTGCTCGCCGCCCTGCTGCTGGCGGCCGGCCTGCAGGTTGTTCATCATGTCCTGCAGCTCCGACAGAAGCTGCTGGGCCCTGTCGCGGTCACCGGATTTGGCGAGGTTTTCGATCTCGTCCATCATCCGGTCGATATCGCTCTGGCGCAGTTCCCGGCCGTTCTGCTGCATCTGCGGCGCGTTCGGGTTCTGCTTCGCGCGCTGGGCGAACTCCTGCAGGAATTGGTTCATCGCTTCGCGCAGTTCCTTCATCGCCTTGTCGAGCTCTTCGTCGCTGGCGCCGTTCTTGATGGCGTCCTGCAGCGCCTGCTGCGCCTGGCGCAGCCGCCGCTCGGCGGCCGACAGGTTGCCTTCCTCGATGCCGAGCGCGATCTCCCACAGATAGGCCACCTCGTTGCGCAACTGGTCATCGCTGCCTGCGAGCTTCAGCCGGCTCCTCGCGCTCATGATCGCGAGATAATGCGACATGTTGTCGAAAGTATCCTCGGGGCGCAGCGTGATCGCGTCCATCAGGTCGAGCACGCGCGGCCTGGCGTTGGTGTCGAGCGCCAGCAGCCGGCGCTGCTCGATCACGGCGCGGGCCAGCGGATTGGAGAAGGGCCGCTCCGGCATCACCAGCGTCTTGGTTTCGCTGGTGGCGGTGTGGCCGGCATCGTCCGTGGCGGTGAGCGTCAGCTTTATGGTGCTGCCGGCCCAGACATGCTCGGTCAGATCCTTGGTCGTCTTGGCCGCGTTCGCCTTGCCGCCGCGGCGCGGCAGCGTCAGCGGCATGTCGGGCGGGCCATAGAGCGGATGGGCATCGGCCGGCGGCGGATCCAACAGCTCGAAGACAGCCTTGGCAGAAGCCGCGCCATAGTCGTCATCGATCTGGTAGTTGAGCTCGATGGCGCCATTGACGGCGCGCTTCGGTTCGCCGACGAAACGGATCGTCGGAGGCTTGTCCGGGATGATGGCAAACGCCCAGTGGCCGAGATCGTCCTCACCGGACTTCAGCGTCAGCACGCCATCGGTGCTCAGCTTGCCGGAGAACTGGCGCGCTTTGAGCTGGGCAGCGGCTGGGGGCGCCGGCTGGGCGGCGGCGGGCGTGACACCCTTCGGCGCGGCCGGCTCGATGGCGCGGGCATTGCCGCTCACATCGGCATAGTTCAGCGTTTCCTCGCCGGAGCCGCCGGTGACGCGCAGCGACACGTCGCTGCCTTGCGGGATGCTGAAGGTCTGTGCGGCCTGATTGGCGTCGGCGGTCAGAAACAGCGGCGGCTTGCCGGTATAGGCGGGCGGCGTCACCCAGGCATCGATGCGCGGCGGCACGGTATCGCGCGCTGCTCCGGCGACGAAGCCGTCGCTGATCCGGCCGCCGAAAGGCCCGAACGAGAAGGCGAAGGCGGTGACGAAGAGCAGTCCCACCAGTGCTCGCAGGCCCCAGCGATCGTAGTCCGGCACGCGTGTGCGCGGCCTGTCGGCGCCGAGGCTGGAGAGCCGCTCCGCCATGCGTTTCTGGTGCTCACGCCAGAGCGCCTGCGAGAAAACACTCTCCGCGCCGCTCGGCCGGTCGGTCTGCACCTGCACGGGGCTGTGCAGCAACTCGTTCGCGGCCTCGATGCGCCGGTCGACCTCGGCGGAGGACGGCATGCGGAAGAAGCGCAGCGGATAGAGCGCCGCCAGCGCCGATACGCCAAAAAGGATCAGGAGACCGATCCGCGCAGGATCCGGCAGGCGCTGGAACAGGCCCAACCACGAGACGCTGAGGAACAGGCCGGCGACGACTGCCAGCGGCAGCAGCAACGGCCAGCCACGCTCGAAGATCATCGAGGTTCGCGTCGCCAGCCGGCTGAGCGCCAGACGCCCGGCCAGACCGCGTTCGCTGGAAATGGGTCGTTCCGTCATCGGCCCTTCCTGCCCGGGCGGGATGGCCCGGACCTCATGAGCAGAATACCAGCAAACACGGCAAAGGCGAGGCGGGTTCCAAAATCGTGAAGAGGTTAGCCCCCGTTATGGTCAGAAATTCGCGGGATTTGTGTTGGAGCCGCAGACCAGAACGGCAACGCGCTCGTCCGGCGACGGCTCGTAGCGGCCCGAAAGCATCGCCGCGAAGGCGGCGGCGCCGCCGGGCTCGGCAATGATTCGCGCGCGGTCCCAGAGCGCTTTCTGCGCCGCCACGATGTCGTCGTCGCCGACCAGGATCGAGCGCTCGACAAAGGCCTCGGCGATCGGGAACATCATTTCGCCGACACGCTTCGGCGCCAACGAATCGGCGGCAATTCCCTCGGCCGGCGCATCGACCGGCTTGCCGGCCTCGAACGCGCGGTAAAGCGTCGGCGCTCCCTCGGGTTCGATGGCGATGATACGGATGCGGCCAGCGAACCAGGCTGCGATGCCGCCGATCAGACCGCCGCCGCCGACGGCGACCAGAAGCGTGTCGATCCCGGGCAGGTCGGCTTCGATCTCGAGGCCGACCGTGCCCTGGCCGATGAGCGTTTCTTCCTGATTGAAGGCATGGATCTGCAG
>NZ_RZSC01000291.1:0-6967 GCF_003998155.1 Mesorhizobium sp. M1E.F.Ca.ET.063.01.1.1 | reverse complement strand
CCGCGCGGCGGTCCGGGGTATCGCTACCCCGCCTCTCCGTCTTTCGCCACCTCGTCGAGAAGCCATTCGCGAAAGGCGACGATCCGTGCGTCGTCCTTCATGACTTCGGGGTAAACCAGGAAATAGGCGAATTCCGGCGCGACCTTGATGCCGAGTTCGAAGGGCCGGATCAGCCGCCCCTGCGAAAGATCGTTGGCCACCATCGCGAAGTCGGCCAGCGCCACGGCATGGCCATCGAGCGCGGCCTGCGTGGCGTCGGTCGCCGATCCGAAAACGAGGGTGCGGCTGTCGTCGAAGTCGTCGACGCCGGCCGCCTGCATCCACATGCGCCAGTTCGGCCATGTCACGCCCTGCCGCGACCATTCGATATGCGCCAGCGTATGGTGGAAGAGGTCGCGCGGCTCCTTCAGCGGCGGGCCTGACGCGAGCAGCGCCGGGCTGCACACCGGGATGATGATGTTCTCGAACAGCCGGTGCGCGCAAAGCCCCGGATATTTGCCGCTGCCGAAGCGGATGCCGATATCGACATCGTCCCGTTCGAAGTCCCTGACTTCATAGGTGATATCGAAGCGCAGCTCGATGCCCGGCTTCTGCCGGCGGAAACTGTCGACGCGGCGCATCAGCCACTTTGTCGCGAACTGCGCGTCGAGCGTCACCTTCAGCAGCGAGGTGCCCCGCGTCATCTTGCGCGCCCGCGACACCGCCCGATTGAGCAGGTCGAGCGCGTCGATCGAAGCCTCATGAAGAACGTTGCCCGCCTCCGTCAGCCGGATGGTGCGGCTGGTGCGCGTGAACAGCACCAGGTCGAGCTGTTCCTCGATTTCCTTGATCTGATGGCTGACCGCAGCCGGCGTCAGGCCAAGCTCATCGGCGGCGCGGGTGAAATTGAGACGCCTGGCCGCGGCCTCGAAGGTCCTCAACGCGCGCGTCCCGGGCAGCAGGCGGGCCATCCGATCTCCAAATAAAACTTGACGATCGAACAAGAACTACTCGTTTCCCGTTTATTTTTCAATCCGGCATGATTGCAACATCGAAACACTATCAAACCGGATTTGATGTCCGGAGAACACGGATAAAGCCATGACCGAGATCGCTCTCAAGTCCCACACCGCCCTGAAATCCCGCTCCAGCGTCGCCCTTTGGCTGCACTCCGCACTCGATTGGCTGCGCCAGGCGCGGGTCGCCGCTCGGCTTCCCAACGAGTCCATCGAGGATCTCTCCGACGATCTGCTGCGTGATATCGGTGCCGAGCGCCGGGACGTGGCAAGAGCCGTGGACCGTGAGCTCGGCCGGATCGGATTGCTGGACACGGGCTGGCAGAAGCCGCGGCGATAGGGAATAGGCAGTAGGCAATAGGAAAAGAGACACCTACTGCCTACTGCCTACTGCCTCACCACCTTCACCACCGTCCGCTCCGACAGCAGCGGCAGCAGCCTCGCCATGGTGCGCGCCGTAACCGCCACGCAGCCTTGCGTCGGCGTGAAGCCGGGACGCGCCAGATGGAAGAAGATCGCGCTGCCGCGCCCGCGCCGGCGCGGCGCGATGTTCCAGTCGAGCACCAGGCACACATCGTAGAGGCGATCGCCGCGCCGCATCCGCTCGTGGCTTGCGCCATAAGGGATCTTCACCGGCCGGTTGTAGTTGCGGTCGTCGGGCACCTCGCACCAGCCGAGATCCGGGCCGATCGGCGCCATGGAAAGCCTCGTCCTGCGCCCGCCGGGAAACTGGTCGTTGCGAAAATAGCCCGACAATATCCGCATCGCGGCCAGCGGCGTGGCGCCATCGCCCTCGCGCTTGCCGGCGGAAATGCCGCCGCGCCCAAGCGCGCAGGGAAACACCGCTTTGCCGGCTTGCAGCAACCCTTGCGCAGGGTTGCCCGGCCTCGCGCGCACAACCAGGACACGCAGGCCTTTCGGCAAAAATGCGTCCGCCTCATTGCGCGCGCGTTTTTTCTTGTATGATTGTCTCACGGAACAAATCACTGTGATCGGCTGTTGCGCCGGTGAGCTTCCGCATAAATGGGGGGAGGTCAACTGAATATTCTTTTTAAAACAACGGATTGATCCATGACATCACGCACCATTCTGATCGTTGACGACGACGACGACCTGCGAGCCACGCTCGTCGAGCAATTGGCGCTTTACGAAGAATTTGACGTTCAGCAGGAATCCACCGCCGCAAAAGGCGTGGCCGCGGCGCGCGGCGGCCTTGTCGATCTGCTCATCATGGATGTCGGCCTGCCCGACATGGACGGCCGCGAGGCGGTGAAGATCCTGCGCAAGGGCGGCTACAAGGCGCCGATCATCATGCTGACCGGGCACGACACCGATTCCGACACGATCCTGGGTCTCGAGGCCGGCGCCAACGACTATGTCACCAAGCCCTTCCGCTTTGCCGTGCTCTTGGCGCGCATCCGCGCGCAGCTGCGCCAGCACGAGCAGAGCGAGGACGCCACCTTCTCGGTCGGCCCCTACACGTTCAAGCCCAGCCAGAAGCTGTTGATCGATCCGCGCGGCGCCAAGGTGCGGCTGACCGAAAAGGAGGCCTCGATCATCAAATATCTCTACCGCGCCGACCAGAAAGTGGTGACCCGCGACGTTCTCCTGGAAGAGGTGTGGGGCTACAATTCCGGCGTCACCACGCACACGCTGGAGACCCATGTCTACCGGCTGCGTCAGAAGATCGAGCGCGATCCTTCCAATGCCGAAATTCTTGTGACAGAAAGCGGCGGCTACAAGCTGGTTCCTTAAACATTTCATGATCTAGAGCAATTCCAGGAAAAGTGTGAGACGGTTTTCCGTCCGGAATTGCGTCAAAGCAAAGAGAGCGGTCGGGCGGGACCGCTTCGGGTACGATCCTGGTGCTGGAGGGTGATGGATCGGCTCGCTGCGTGATTGGAAGTGTTGGGGCGTTCGCTGCGTCCGGAAGGACGCGACGCTCCAAAGGAGGGACTGGACTGACCGCTCGGGGACACAGCTAGGATGGCGCTGGATGACGACATCCGCATCCTGTCCGGCGTGAAGCTTTTTCAGGGCTTCACACAGGAACAATTGCGCCTGCTCGCCTTCGGCGCGGAAAACACCTTCCTGCAGGCCGACCACAAGCTCTACCGCGAGGATGACGAGGCCGACTCGGCCTATATCGTGGTCAGCGGCTTGATCGCGCTCTATCGCGAGCAGGGCGGCAAGCGCATCCCGATCGGCACGGCCGGCCCAGGCGCCATGCTGAGCGAGCTCGCCCTGATCGCCGACACCAACCGGCTGACCAGCGCCTCGGCGGCGGCCGATTCGGAAGTCATCCGGCTCAGCCGCAAGATGTTCCACCGCATCCTGGAGGAGTATCCGGAACTGGCGGCGCTGCTGCACGAGCGCATCCTAGAGGAATTCCAACAGATGATCGCCCGCATCGAGGCGCTGGCGCCGAGATTTACGGAGTAAGACGACGCGCAGAGAGGCCGCCGCCCTGCGCTAATCCAGATCGAACTTCGCAATAACCGGCACATGGTCCGACGGCTTCTCCCAGCCGCGCGCCGCCTGGAGTATCTCGTAGCCGGAGAAACTCGGCACCAGATTGGCCGAAGACCAGACGTGGTCGAGCCGGCGGCCGCGGTTCGATGCCTCCCAATCCTTGGCGCGATAGCTCCACCAAGTATAGAGCTTCTGCTCGGCGGGCACGTTGAGCCGCATCAGGTCGACCCAGCCGCCGGCCTGACGCATCGCCTCGAAGTTCTCCGTCTCGACCGGCGTGTGGCTGACGACGTTGAGCAGTTGCTTGTGCGACCAGACGTCATGCTCCTGCGGCGCGATGTTGAGGTCGCCGACCAGGATCGACGCGGACACTTCGTCCTGGCTCGCCGGCACGCCGTTCATCTCATGGACGAAATCGAGCTTGTGCCGGAACTTCCGGTTGATCTCCGGATCCGGCTCGTCGCCGCCGGCCGGAACGTAGAAATTATGCAGCAGGATCGACCTGGCGCCGACCTTCACTTTGACCGACAGATGCCGGCTGTCGTCGATCTCGCAGAAGCGGCGCTTCTCGACCAGCTCGATCGGCCGGCGCGCCACGGTCGCGACGCCGTGATAGCCCTTCTGGCCGTGGAAAAGGATGTGCTCGTAGCCCGCCCTGCGAAAGGCCTTTTCGGGAAACAGCTCGTCCGGAACCTTGGTTTCCTGCAGGCAGAGCACGTCCGGCGCATGCTCCTTGAGCAGCCGCTCGACGATCGGCATGCGCAGGCGCACGGAGTTGATGTTCCAGGTGGCGACGGTGAAAGGCATTCAGGCAGGGTCCGGCGAAAGATCGCCGAACTACTGCCAGCCGCGCGCGGCAAAAACAAGCTGGGCAACAATCGCCGGCGTCGGCGCTGCCCCTCATCCGCCTGCCGGCACCTTCTCCCCGTATAGTGACGGGGAGAAGGGATAAGCTCCGGCGCTGGCGTCCCCCTCTCCCCGTTCTTCACGGGGAGAGGGTAAGGGTGAGGGGCTGCGCTGACGCCGGGAAACCTTCACAACAGTTGAATCTACCGCGTCTTGGTATTCAGCTCTCTGTTCGCCGTATAGTCGATGGCGAAGGTGTCGTCAGGGATGGAGACACCTTCCTTGACGTTGAAGATCATCACCGTCGTGTCCTTGCCCTGCGCGTCGGTGATCGTCCATTGACGCAGCTCGTAGCTCTTCGGATCGAACATCATGGTGATCCGGGCGTTGCCGAACACCGACTTGTCGGAAAGCTGAATGGTGGTGAGGTCATCCTCTTCCTTGACGGCCTTCACGCGCCCGCCCGAAAGATCGATCCTGTCGTCGAGCAGCAGCTTCAAAGGCGTCTTCGACAGCGGATAGAGGTCGGAGGTGTTGAGCTTCTTGTTGAGGATGACCACCGACTTGCCGTCGGAGATCACCCGGAAATTCGACGATCCGTCATAGTTGAAGCGGATCTTGCCGGGGCGTTCGAGGAAGAACTTGCCGCCGGTCTGCTCGCCCTTCGGTCCGAACTGCACGAACTCGCCGCTCATCGATTTGACCGAGGAGAAGTGGTCGGCGATCTTTTGCGCCGCCGGCGGCACGGCCGCCTGCGCATGGGCCAGAAGCTGGAAGCCCGGCACGACGTTGATGGCGGCCGCGCCCGCGAGCACAAGGCCAAGGCCGAGCACCTGCCGGCGGGTCGGAGCGAAATCTATCTGGGTCTTCATGCCGGTCACTTCCTGTGATTCGTGTCGTCGCAGTCTCTGGACCCCCAGTTGGGCCTAAGTTTGGCGGGTCGCGACGGCTCCGTCGCATGAACGCGCCGGAAGGTTCAAAGTTGCCGGCAAGCCGCGCTAGAACTTATCCTCGTCAGTCGGCACCAGGATCTCGCGTTTGCCGGCATGGTTGGCCGGGCCGACAATGCCTTCTTTCTCCATCTTCTCGATGATCGAGGCGGCGCGATTGTAGCCGATGCCGAGCCGGCGCTGGATGTAGCTGGTCGAGGCCTTGCCGTCGCGCAGCACCACCGCCACCGCCTGGTCATAGGGATCGTCGGAATCCTCGAAATTGCCGCCACCACCGCCGCCCCTGCCCGAGGCGCCGTCCTCATCGTCTTCCTCATCGTCCTCGGTGATGGCGTCGAGATATTCGGGCACGCCCTGCAGCTTGAGATGTCCGACGATCCGCTCGACCTCGTCGTCCGAGACGAAGGGGCCGTGGACGCGCTGGATGCGGCCGCCGCCGGCCATGTAGAGCATGTCGCCCATGCCGAGCAGTTGCTCCGCGCCCTGCTCGCCCAGGATCGTGCGGCTGTCGATCTTCGACGTCACCTGGAAGGAGATGCGGGTCGGGAAATTGGCCTTGATGGTGCCGGTGATGACGTCGACCGAGGGACGTTGCGTCGCCATTATGACATGGATGCCGGCGGCGCGCGCCATCTGCGCCAGGCGCTGCACCGCGCCTTCGATATCCTTGCCGGCCACCATCATCAGGTCGGCCATCTCGTCGATGATGACGACGATATAAGGCATCGGCTCGAGATCGAGATCCTCCGTCTCGTAGATCGCCTCGCCGGTCTGGCGGTCGAAGCCGGTCTGCACCGTCCGCGAGATTTTTTCGCCCTTCTTCTCGGCCTGTTGGACGCGCGCGTTGAAGCCGTCGATGTTGCGCACGCCGACCTTGGACATCTTGCGGTAGCGGTCCTCCATCTCGCGCACGGTCCACTTCAGCGCCACCACCGCCTTCTTCGGATCGGTGACCACCGGCGTCAGAAGGTGCGGGATGCCGTCATAGACCGAGAGTTCGAGCATCTTCGGGTCGATCATGATCAGCCGGCATTCCTGCGGCGTCAGCCGGTAGAGCAGCGACAGGATCATGGTGTTGATGGCGACCGACTTGCCCGAGCCGGTGGTGCCGGCGACCAGCACGTGCGGCATCTTGGCGATGTCGACGATGACCGCCTCGCCATTGATCGTCTTGCCGAGCGCCAGCGCCAGCTTGGCCTTCGTCGTCTCGAAGTCGCGGCTTGCCATGATTTCCCGCAGATACACCGTCTCGCGCTTGGCGTTCGGCAATTCGATGCCGATCGCGTTGCGGCCGGGCACGACGGCGACGCGGCAGGCGATCGCGCTCATCGAGCGGGCGATGTCGTCGGAGAGACCGATGACGCGCGAGGATTTGATGCCGGGCGCGGGCTCGAGCTCGTAGAGCGTGACGACCGGGCCGGGGCGGACATGGATGATCTCGCCCTTGACGCCGAAATCCTCGAGCACGCCTTCGAGCAGGCGCGCATTCTGCTCGAGCGCGTCCTTCGACAGGCTCGGGTCGCGCGCGACATTCTTCGGCTCGGACAGGAAATGCAGCGACGGCATCTCGAATTTATCCGAGCCGATCAATGACGTCTGCGCTTCGCGCTGGACGCGCGCACCCGGAGCCGGGCGGGGCGCCGGCGCCTGTACGCGGGTCGCCGCGTCCGAGCGGAAGTTGCGCACGTTGGCGCGGCGCTGCAC
>NZ_RZSC01000290.1:0-6981 GCF_003998155.1 Mesorhizobium sp. M1E.F.Ca.ET.063.01.1.1 | reverse complement strand
GTCGTAGAGATCGATAATGTCCTGGTTCATCAGGCGGATGCAGCCCGACGACATCGCCTTGCCGATCGAGAACCATTCCGGGCTGCCATGCAGGCGGTAGCCCATGTCGCCGCCCTTGTTGAACAGATACATGGCGCGCGCGCCGAGCGGGTTCTTCAGGCCCGGCTCCATGCCGCCGGCGAACTTGGCGAGCTCGGGCTGGCGCCTGATCATCTGCGAAGGCGGCGTCCAGGTCGGCCATTCGCGCTTCAGCGCGATATGGGCGGTGCCGTGCCATTCGAAGCCCTCGCGGCCGACGCCGATGCCATAGCGCATCGCCATGCCGTCACCCTCGATGAAGTAGAGGAACTTGTTCTGGGTGTCGACGATGATGGTGCCCGGCTTCTCCGAGGAGTCGTAGCGCACTTCCTGCCGGTGAAAGCGCGCCGGCACCTTCTCGATCGGGACGCGCGGCAGCTGGTAGCCGGCGTCGGTCATCGCGCCATAGTTGTTGGTGAAGAGCTGCGAGCCGATCGTGCTGCAGCCGCTGACCGCGGCCGAAAGCGCAAGAGCAGCGAGGATTGCAAGTGACTTCAAGCGCATGAATAGGTCCGACGCCCTGCCCAAATATCAGCGGCACGAGTCGGCCGCCTTGTCGCCATCATTCATGCTGGCATTTCTTTTGCTTGCCAAGCGCGAGGTGCCTATATGCAAGGCTTTACCCGCCGGTAAGTGCCGAACTGCGGCATTTCGGCAACAGGGCTGACAGGATTGTGAAGCAAAATCAATGGGGCCGCTCAAGGCCCATCGGAGACCAAGGAGTGCGCCATGAATGTCGGTGATGCCGCCGAGCGTTCCGGACTGCCGGCCAAGACCATACGCTATTATGAGGAGATCGGCCTGATCCGGCCTGCCAGGGCCGAGAACGGCTACCGCGATTATTCCGGCGACGACGTCCACCGGCTGGCTTTCCTGCGCCGGGCGCGCAACCTCGGCTTTTCAATCGACGATTGCAGGCAGCTCATGGCGCTCTATCAGGATCGCGACCGCGCCAGCCACGACGTGCGCGAAATCGCCGCCGCCCATGTGAAGGCAATCGAGGAAAAGGTGCGCGAGCTGCAGTCGATGCGCGCGACGCTGCAGAAGCTGATCCACGCCTGCCATGGTGACGAACGGCCGGAGTGTCCGATTTTGGATGATATGGCGGGAGCGGCCTGAGGCGCCGTGGCCAGAACCTGGACAAGTGTCCCATCCCTGTCTTAGCTCTCTGGCCAGCAACAACTCAGCGGCAGGAGTGCTTCACCGTGAAGGGATACTGGCTCATCGTCGGCACCGAGATTTCGGATCAGGAAGCGCAAGCCGAATACGCCAGGCTGTGGAAGCCTATCGGCGAGAAGTATCAGGCGCGCAGCAATCCCACCAAAGAGCCACCCTTGCTGGTAGAGGCGCGCGATGCCGGCCGGGTGGTTGTCGTCGAATTCCCGTCACTGGAAATGGCCAAGGCCTGCTACGACGACCCGGCCTACGACGAAGCCCGGCGGTTTGCGCTGCGGGCGTCAAACCGTGTCCTTCTCATCTTCGAAGGAGACCTCGGGGGAGCCTGAATGAAGGGCTCTACAGTCGGGCACATACCCGTCTGACAATACTCGCATTCATCCCTGTGACGGGACAGGACCAGTAAATTAAGTTCTAGCGCTCAGTCGTGATTGAGCCTGTGCCCATGGGCACGAAGAAGCAGGTCCATCCGTATCTCTGATACGCCTCGAACTTCATATGTGGCGTGATCGTCCGGTAAAACGTCATCAAACGTTCGCAGATATGGTATCGGTCATCCGGCGCGGTCTGGACTCGCTCGCTTGGGATGAACCATTCCGCTTCCTGCGGTTCATTCATGTAGGTCGGGCGCGGCACCCTGACGTAATACCCATCCTTTGTCGCCCTGACATCACTGGGGTCGATCGGGTGGCAATCCTTGCCCCCACAACAGTCATATCGCATAACAGGGTCAGCCTTGCCTGTGTACCAATCGTGAGCGTCTGCATCGCCAACCAAGGCAAGCCAAACCCATGCGACGTGTCTTCCTCGGTGGTACATGGAAATCCCCTCGCATTTACGCATAACATATTAGTGATATCTAATCTTGGGCCCGAAGTCGCACTGTCGGCCGCATAGGTCCGTCGGGGTCCGTCAACCAGATAAGAAGCGGGTTCAAACCGTGAACAAAATCTGGCATGGTGCTGCCATGCCTATCGTCTCCCCGATTCCCCTCAACCCGCTGATCGACGGCCGCCAGTCGGAGCGCGCCATGCTGGTGCGGCGCGGCGTACAGCGCTTGCTCCGCGAAATGGGCGCGCATGTGCTGCCGGAACTGTCGCTCGCCACCGGGCGCCGCGCCGACCTCGTCGCGCTGACCCGGCAGGGCGACATCTGGATCATCGAGATCAAGTCCTCGATCGAGGATTTCCGCGTCGACCGCAAATGGCCGGACTATCGGCTGCATTCCGACCGCTTCTTCTTCGCCACCCATCCGGGCGTGCCGCAGGAGATCTTTCCGGAGGAATGCGGCTTCATCCTCTCCGACGGCTATGGCGCCGAGATCCTGCGCGATGCGCCGGAGCACCGCATGGCGGCCGCGACGCGCAAGGCGCTGATGCTCAGGATCGCCCGCGCCGGCGCTGCGCGCCTTCTGGCGGCGGAGCTTGCCGGTGTGGCGGTGCCGGCGCTGGACGGCGAGAGCGAGTAGCGCCCAGTTCCTCGCCCCACGCAGTGGGGAGAGGTGGCCCGGCCAAGCCGGGACGGAGAGGGGTCAGCGCGGCGTCTGGGAGTTGTCTCGAAGCCTCTATGAGCTTCGTATCGCGGCTGGTCTTATGCCCTTCTTGCGCCGGGGTTTGGCGTCGCGGAGGGCGTCCCCCGCTCCGTCCCGGCTTCGCCGGGCCACCCCCCCGCCTTCGCGGGGGCGAGGAAAACGGGCGGCGTTGCGGCCTGGCCTACTCCACTTCCTCCTCCTCACCTGCCGCCGGCGCCGTGAGCAGCACGGCGGCGCCGAACAGCGCGGCAATCAGCGAACCCGCGAGGATGCCGACCTTCACCGCGTCCTGAAGCGCTGCGTCACCGGCGAAGGCGAGCAGGCCGATGAACAGGCTCATGGTGAAGCCGATGCCGCACAGAAGCGAAATGCCAAGCATATGCAGCCAGCCGGAATTGACCGGCAGGTCGGCGAGGCCGAGCCGAATGGCGATGGCCGAGGAGCCGAAGACGCCGACCAGCTTGCCGACAACGAGGCCGGCGGCGACGCCCAGCGTCAGCGGCTCGACGAGCGCGGCGACGCTCAGGCCGCCGAGCGAGACGCCGGCATTGGCGAAGCCGAAGATCGGGATGACGATGAAGGGCACGAGCTTGTGCAGGCCATGTTCCAGCCGGTGCAGCGGCGAATGCTCGACATCGTGGCCGATGCCGGGCGAGCGCTCGAGCGGAATGGTGAGCGCCAGCGCCACGCCGGCCAACGTGGCATGCACGCCCGACTTCAGCACCAGCACCCACAGCAGCGCGCCGATCACGAGATAGGGCACGAGATTCATCACGCGCACGCGGTTGAGCGCGATCAGCACGGCGATGGCCGCGAAGGCCGCCGCCAGATAGGCGAGCGACAGGCCGCTGGTATAAAACAAAGCAATGATGATGACGGCGCCGAGATCGTCGATGATGGCCAAGGCGGTGAGGAACACTTTCAGCGACGCCGGCACCCGGCTGCCGAGCAGCGAGAGCACGCCGAGTGCGAAGGCGATGTCGGTGGCGGTCGGGATCGCCCAGCCGGACAGCGCCGCCGGACTGTCGCGGTTGATCAAGACATAGACCAGCGCCGGAACCAGCATGCCGCCGGCGGCGGCGATGCCGGGCAGCACGCGGCGAGGCCAGGTCGAGAGCTGGCCGTCCAGCATCTCGCGCTTGATCTCGAGGCCGACCAGCAGGAAGAACACCGCCATCAGCCCGTCATTGATCCAATGCGAGACGCTGAGCGGTCCGAGATAGCCGTGGAGGACGGCGAAATAGGTTTCGGAGAGCGGCGAGTTGGCGACGATCAGAGCCAGCGCCGCTGCCGCCATCAGGATGATGCCGCCGGCCGCCTCGCCGTCGAGGAATTCACGAAGGATCGATCTCGGCCGCTCGTCGCGCATATCGCCTCCGTCACACGGCCAACGGGCCGGAATCCTGTTGTCGGATGATGCGTAAGCGTCTTTGGCGACGCAAGCGTGTTAACGCGGCGCGCGCTTGGCGAGGATACGCTGCAAGGTGCGGCGATGCATGTTGAGCCGGCGCGCGGTCTCGGAGACGTTGCGGTCGCACATTTCATAGACGCGCTGGATGTGTTCCCAGCGCACGCGGTCGGCCGACATAGGGTTTTCGGGCGGCGCCGCGCGCTCGCCGGCGGTGCGGGTGAGCGCGGCGAAGACGTCGTCGGCGTCGGCCGGCTTCGACAGATAGTCGACGGCGCCGAGCTTCACCGCCGTCACCGCGGTGGCGATGTTGCCATAGCCGGTCAGGATGATGGTGCGGGAATCGTCGCGCTTCTCGCGGATGGCGGCGACCACGTCGAGGCCGTTGCCGTCGCCGAGGCGCATGTCGACCACCGCATAGGCGGGCGGACGGGCGCGCGCCTTGGCGACGGCCTCCTCCACGCTCTCCGCCGTCTCGACCGCGAAGCCCCTGGTTTCCATGGCGCGGGCAAGCCGGGTGAGGAACGGCTTGTCGTCGTCGACGATCAGCAACGAGGTGTCCTCGCCCTCAACCATTGCGCCGGTGGGTTCTTCTGCGCTCATTTCGTCAGCATCCTACTGCCTTACTTTTACGCAGATACAATTCCGCAACAGCATTGTCCAATTTTTACAGCCGGCAACAAAGCTGCCATGCGGCAAACGCAAGGCTCAGGCGTTGTCGAACATGGTCCCCGACAGCTGCTGGGGATTGAGAAAGACGCTGCGCGGCCAGGTGATCTGCACCACCGCGCCCTCGCCGAGCCCGCTCGAATTGCGGAAGTCGAGCGTCGCGCCGGAACGCTCCAGCAAGGTCTTGGCGATGAACAGCCCGAGGCCAAGGCCGCCGCCGGCCTCGGTCCCCTGGCGTGTCGACATATAGGGCTCGCCGATGCGGTCGATGATCTCCGGCGGGAAGCCTGGTCCGTCGTCGGTGATGGAAAAGGAAACCTCGGTCTCATCCCAGTTCCAGCCGATGGTGACGGTCTTCTTGGCGAAGTCGACGGCGTTCTCGACCAGGTTGCCGAGCCCGTAGATGACGCCGGGGCTGCGCTGCCCGACCGGCTCCGGGCCGATGCGCTCGCCGGGACGTAGCCGGATCGAGATGCCGAAATCGCGGTGCGGCGCCGTCACCTCCTCGACCAGCGAGGTCAGCGGCAGGCGCGACAGGTGCGCCTCGCCTTCCGAGGACAGGCTGGTCAGCCGCTTCAGGATCTCGCGGCAACGCTCGCTCTGCGAGCGTAAGAGCTTCACGTCCTCGCCGAATTTCGGATCCTTGCCGAGCGCCTTTTCCATTTCCTTGGCGACGACCGTGATGGTGGCCAGAGGCGTGCCGAGCTCGTGCGCGGCTGCCGCCGCGAGCCCGTCCAGCGCGGAAAGATGCTGCTCGCGCTGCAGCACCAGCTCGGTGGCGGCGAGCGCATTGGCGAGCAGGCGCGCCTCCGCCGCGACGCGGAAAGCGTAGATGGCGGTGAAGGCGATCGAGGCGAACACGGCCATCCACATGCCGGCGACATAAATGAACGGCATCGGCAGCGGCGCATTCTCGTACCAGGGCAGTGGCAGATGGAAGAACACCAGCAGCGTTGCCGCCACGATGACCAGCACGCCGAGCATCGCCGTGAAGCGCAGCGGCAGCGACGCGGCGGAGATGACCACCGGCACGGAGAGCAGGACCGAGAACGGATTGGTCAGGCCGCCGGTCATGTAGAGCAGCCCGGCGAGCTGCAGGCTGTCGAAAGTCAGGATGGCGAAGGCCGCGAGCGGACCCAGCCGGTGCGCCGCCGGATAGCGGAAGGTCAGCCAGAGGTTCATCCAGGCCGAGCAGGCGATGAGCGCGAAGCACATCGAGACCGGCAGCGGGAATTTCAGCCCGTAGGCGACGACGAGCACCGCAATGCTCTGGCCGACGATGGCGAGCCAGCGCAGGCGGATCAGCGTGTTGAGCCGCAGCCGCTGGCTCTGCTGGGAATCGGGCGCGCGCAGAATGTTGATCATGACTTACGATTATAGCCGCAGGAGGGTGAGCGCTAGTAGCGCTGTGAAGGTGACTTACCCGGTTGGCAGCCCGGTGTTTCACCGTTCGTCTCGGTTCAACATCATGAACATTCGGGATTGGCCGAGGCCCCTCGCGACTTCGTCATCCACGGGCGGAGCGATGAGCGTCTGCGCCAATTCTGCGCAAGGCTACGTCCCCCGCGGCTTGGCACGGCTGGTGGCCGCCGCCAGCAGCGGGTTTTCCGGCCAGACATGTTTCGGATAACGGCCGCGCATGTCGGTGCGCACATCCGCCCAGGAGCCGCGCCAGAAGCCGGGGAGGTCGCGCGTCGTCTGGATCGGGCGATGCGCCGGCGACAAGAGTTCGAGCGTCAGCGGCACCGTGCCGCCCGCGATCGCCGGATGGCGGTCGAGGCCGAACAGCTCCTGCACGCGGATGGCCAGCACCGGCCATTCGCCGTCATAGCGGATCGGCACGTGGCTGCCCGAGGGCGCGCCGAAATGGGTCGGCGCCAACGCATCGACCTTGCGCTGCAGGTCGTGCGGAACCAGCGACATCAGTCCCGCCGCGAGCACGCTCGGCTTGATCGCCGCGAAAGAGGCGTCGCCAGCGAGGAAGGGCAGCAACCAGTCGTCGAGGCGGTCGAGCAGCGCCTGGTCCGAGACATCGGGCCAAGGTGCGCCGAGGCCGCGATTGAGCCAGCCCAGCCGCTGGCGCAGCGTCTCTCCCCCCTTGCCCCAGTCGAGCAGTGAC
>NZ_RZSC01000028.1:0-21506 GCF_003998155.1 Mesorhizobium sp. M1E.F.Ca.ET.063.01.1.1 | reverse complement strand
ATTCGCTTTCGATCACGGTCTCCGGCAGCGTGCCGCAATTGAGCGCGACGAAATTGCCCTTGGCGCGGCGGCTCCAGCGGTGCAGCAGGTTCGCCACCACCTCCTTGCCCGAGCCGGTCTCGCCGGTTACCAGCACATCGACATCGGTGTCGGCGATTTGTCTGAGCGTCCGGCGCAGCCGCTCCATCGCCGGTGTCTGGCCGATCAGCGGCAGGCCTTCCTGCGCCTGCTCGGCCGCCTCGCGCAAGGCGCGGTTCTCCATCACAAGGCGGCGTTTTTCCGCCGCGCGCCACACGCTTTGCGCCAGCCGGTCGGCTGCGAAGGGCTTGGTGATGAAATCATAGGCGCCGTCCTTGATCGCCTTGACCGCCATCGCGATGTCGCCATGCCCGGTGACCAGGATGACGGGGATATCCGGGTCGAGGTCGACCACGCGGTCGAAAAGCTGCAGGCCATCCATTTCGGGCATGCGGATGTCCGATACCACTACCCCGGCAAAGCTCGCGTCGAGGTCGGCGAGTGCTTCTGTTGCCGAGGCAAAGGCTGAGACAGCAAAGCCGGCGAGCTCCAGCGTCTGCTTTGTCGCCTTGAGCAGGTCGCTGTCGTCATCGATCAGGATGACCGGATTGCCGCTCGTCATGTCGGGCCAGCTTTCGAGAGATGGATGGTGAAGCGGGTGCCCTGATCGCTGCTCGCCACCTCGATGCGCCCGCCATAGTCGGCGACGATGTCCTTAGAGATGACGAGGCCGAGCCCGAGCCCCCTTTCCTTCGACGTGTTGAACGGCGTGAACAGCGATTTCAGGATGGCGGGCGGGATGCCCGGCCCGTTGTCGGACACGATCAGCGCAACGTCGTCGGACGTTTCTGAGGCGGACACTTCGACCCGTGCGTCGCTGCGACCCTCCAGTGCTTCCAGCGCGTTCTGGAACAGGTTGATCAGCACCTGCTCGAGCCGCAGCCGGTTGCCCAGCACCTTGAGCGTTGGCGGCGGCAGCGCGATCGCCAGCGCCTCCAGCCGGCCGGCAAAGCGGCTCCTGAGCAGCACGACCGCACCCTCGATGACGCTGCGCAACTCGACCGGCTCCGCCGCCGTGCGGCCCTTGCGGGCGAAGGCCTTCAGCTCGTCGGTGATCGAACCGATCCGCTCCGTCAGCGCGGCAATGGCGCCGAGGTTCTCCTCGGCGGACGCGGTCTGCTTGCGATCGAGGAAGACGCGCGCATTGTCGGCATAGGCGCGGATTGTGGCGACCGGCTGGTTGATCTCATGCGCGACGCCGGCGGCAACCTGGCCGAGGGTCGCGAGACGGTTGGCCTGTACCAGATCCTGCTGCATGACCTGGAGTCTCGCTTCGGTGCTGCGGTGATCGGCGATTTCGGCCTGCAGCCGGTCGCGCGCCAGGCTGAGGTCCTGGGTGCGCTCGACGACGCGGCGTTCGAGCTCCGCTCGCGCCGCCTGCTCGGCGGCAATCCGCATCTGGGCGGACTGGCGGCGCCACAACAAATAGGCGGCTAAAGCGAGGAGCGGAACGAGGACGCCGAGCGCCAACAGCCGCATTTCGCGCTGCGCCGAGGCAATCGGCGCCTCCGCCGGAACCAGATAGTCGAGCCGCCAGGGTGTCGAAGGCACAGCCGTGGACAGCCGCAGATATTCCGCGTCGCTGCCGCCAGGGGTGATTGCATGGACCAGCGCGACATCGCCGCTGAGCGCCTGTGGCTTCGTGATCGGCAAGGGCACCAGCGGCGCGTCGCCGAACTGCTGGCTGGCGCGGATGTCAGCCATCGCCGCGGCGGCCAGCGGCGCCGTCGTCATGAAACGCCAGGAAGGTACGCTGGTGATCAGCACCACGCCATGCTCGTCGCTGACATAGGCCGGACGGCTCGCCTCGTGCCAGTCGGCCTCGAGCTGGTCGAACTCCATCTTGACCACGACGACGCCGAGCGCAGCGGAAGCGCCGTCGACACGGCGCGAAATGTAGAGGCCGGGACGCTTGCTGGTATTGCCGAGCGCGAAATACTCGGCGGTGCCGGACTGCATGGCGCCGGAGAAATAGGCGCGAAAACCATAGTCGTTGCCGACGAAGCTGACCGGCTCGCGCCAGTTGCTGGAAGCGATCGCCAGCCCGTCCGTGCCGGTGACATAGAGGACGGAGGCCTTGGTGCCGGAGACCAGCCCTTCCAGCTTTCGGTTGAGCACTTCGATCGAAGCGGGGCTGCGCTCGGTGAGCGCGTCATGCACCTGCTGGTCCTTGGACAAAAGCAGCGGCAGCGCGCGCGGATTCTCCAGCACCGCGCGCAGCAGCGCGACCTTGAGGTTGGCGTCGGTGCGGCCTTGCGCCGCCAGCGCCTCGATCTCGGTCGAACGGCCATAAAGGCCGGCGCCGTAGAGCGCCGCAAATACGATCAGAAGCGCGATCGCCGTGAACAGCAGCCAGGCGCGCCGCGCCCGCCCGGCGAGCAGTTCGGGCGTCAAGGAGAGGGCAGCGGCGGGGCGTTGCAGCATGCCGCATTTGTGCATGATTTCGCACAAAGCACAATTCGATCTATGCGGATCGCCGCACGGTATTCTTAGGAGTCGAGGATCGCCGGTTCGAAAAAACCAACAGAATCAATGAGAGACGCTTCGAGGCGGAAACTGGCACGCCCATTGCAAATGCATCCACAGCAGCCGCGAGGCTGTGGAGGTCAACTGCCCCAGGGAGGTCGAGCTTTCTCGATCGGGGCTGAACGGAGGATACGATGCAGACCGCAGTCGCTGCCGCGGAACCGCGCGGCAAGGTTCCCTTTTACCGGCATCTCTATGTGCAGGTTCTGGTGGCGATCGCCGCCGGCATCCTGCTCGGCCATTTCTATCCCGATTTCGGCGCTTCGCTGAAACCGCTTGGCGATGCCTTCATCAAGCTGGTCAAGATGGTCATCGCGCCGGTGATCTTCCTCACCGTCGCGACCGGCATCGCCGGTGTCTCCGACCTGCACAAGGTCGGCCGCGTCGCCGGCAAGGCCATGGCCTATTTCCTCGTCTTCTCGACGCTGGCGCTCGTCGTCGGCCTCGTCGTCTCGAACGTCATCCAGCCCGGCGCCGGCATGCACATCAATCCGGCGACGCTTGATGCCTCGAAGGTCTCGACCTTCACCGAAAAGGCGCATGACACGACCATCGTCGGCTTCCTGATGAACATCATCCCCGACACCATCACCGGCGCCTTCGCGCAGGGTGATATCCTGCAGGTGTTGTTCTTCTCGGTGCTGTTCGGCGTGGCGCTGGCGCTCGTCGGCGAGCGCGGCCGTCCGGTCGTCGATTTCCTGCAGGCGCTGACCGCACCGATCTTCCGCCTCGTCGCCATTCTGATGAAGGCAGCCCCCATCGGCGCTTTCGGCGCCATGGCCTTCACCGTCGGCAAATACGGCATCGGCACCATCGCCAACCTGGCCTTCCTGATCGGCACCTTCTACCTGACGTCGCTGCTTTTCGTGCTGGTCGTGCTGGGCGCGGTCGCATGGTACAACGGCTTCTCCATCCTGGCGCTGATCCGCTATATCAAGGAAGAGCTGCTGCTGGTCCTCGGCACCTCGTCGTCGGAGGCCGCACTTCCCGGCCTGATGGCCAAGATGGAACGCGCCGGCTGCAAGCGCTCGGTGGTCGGCCTGGTCATCCCGACCGGCTATTCCTTCAACCTCGACGGCACCAACATCTACATGACGCTTGCAGCGCTTTTCATCGCCCAGGCGACCGACACGCCGCTCACTCTCAGCGACCAGATCCTCTTGTTGCTCGTCGCCATGCTGAGCTCGAAGGGCGCCGCCGGCATCACCGGTGCCGGCTTCATCACGCTAGCCGCCACGCTCTCGGTCGTGCCTTCGGTACCGGTCGCCGGCATGGCGCTGATCCTCGGCGTCGACCGCTTCATGTCGGAATGCCGCGCGCTCACCAACTTCGTCGGCAATGCGGTTGCGACCATCGTCGTGGCGCGCTGGGAAGGCGAACTCGACCAGAAGCAGTTCGCCGCCGCCATGGCCGGCCAGTTGCCGGAAGAGGCCGACCTGGCGCTGTCGGGCGGCCTGCAGCCGGCCTGACATTCAACCTCGATGCTCATTCAGGCCCGGACCGGATTGCCGCCGGACCGGGCCTGAACAGCCATGGTGTGGCGATGGCGAACGGCACGCTCGCCACGACAATGGCCAAGAGGCCTGAAAGTCATCCGGCCACCACGACCAACGGCGGCAATGAGATCAGCTCCTCCCTGTACCGTGATGTGCTGAGGTCGATTTCCGCTGCCAAAGTGTCCGCTCTGTTGATGTCGTCTACCGACCAACCAAAAAAGAGCAGATTTGTCAGTTCACGTGCAAACGCGCTGTGGTCTTGGGTTACTGTGCGCATCAGAGCCGAAACGGCCGTTCTTGCAAGCGCGATTTCTGCAGCCGTCGGCCCTTGCGTTACAAAGGAGTCGATTGAGGAGCGGATCGTGGATAGTGTGCCATTCAGATCCTCCTTGGCGATGGCTCCGAATAGCACGAAGAAGCTTGCGCCCAGGAAGAAGTCGAAGTGGTACTGCAGCCCGTATGTCTTTCCCGTGCCATTGCGTACCTCGCGAAACAATCTGGCGTTTTCATCGCCCGCAAGGATGTGGGCCAACATCCTTGCCGCCAGCCAACTCTCTGGCTGTGACACTGAAACGCTGGCGCTTCCAATGCCGATGACCGCCTGATCAGGCGTGTCGGTCGAGACTGTGATTGGGGTTGGGGCGATCGGCTTGAACTCGACGCCTTCAATCTTCCGGGACGGGTATCCTTTCGGCAATCGACCGAAGAGCGCGTCCACAAGTGAACCGGCTTCAACTTCGCTGATGTGCCCCACCACGCTGACGATCAGCCGGGACTTTACCAGTCGTTCACTGTGCCAGGTCACCACGTCTGCGGCTGTGATGTTCTTCACCATTTCAGGGTCAGGAATGACCGATCTCACATAAGGGTGAGGCAGGCATAAACCGTCAAGAAAGGCCTGCTGGGCCTTTGTGTATGGCTCGGCTGCGTGCTCAGTTAGCTGGTCGAACACCAACTTCTTGATGTCGTCGAGCATCCTTTCTGAGATTTGAGGCATAGCGAGAAATTCTCGCGAGTGGTGAATGATTTCGAGAATGCTTTTCTTCGGTCCCACCACTAGCCCGAAAATCGCCTCAGGTTCGGCGTTAAGGACAAAAGTACCCTCCAGGTCAGTCAGCGTTTCGGAGATTTGGCCCCCGGTTCGGTTGAGGGCGCTTTCGAGCAGCATCCGCGGCGCCACGAGCGAGGTGTGGGGTCCATCCTCCGGATCGTGCGCGATGCCGCCCCGGAACGCAAATCCGATAGCCGCCGACTGCTGCGTCGAGCTTGGCTGGAAGAGAAATTGGATGCCGGTCGGGCTGTTTGAGAGAGCAGCTTTTAGCCTTGTTTCAGTTGATGCCCTTGCTTTGAAAAGGTTGCGCCGCAATCCACCGATCAATGTTCGGAAGTGCTTCGTCATGTTGCCGCCTCCGGCTTAAGGATCAACGCTCCGGCGCGCAGCGGCTTGCCGATGGTGGCAAGCCAGGCATTTATCCCATCGGACGTCAAACGCCTCAATGTGTCCCTTCGGTCCACTGCGATGTCATACCCGCAGAGAAGGATCTCTTCACCAAGCGCAACGGCAAAGTCTCGGGAGCTTTCAGCGCGGTTGTCCAAGAGCTTGATTTCACGGTCCCGCAGCCGCCCGAAGGTCGCAGGATCGAGCCCGGTTCGTAGAAAACCATCAAAGTATTGTTGCAGACCCCGTGAGAGTTCCTCTCCAGAAACTTCTCCTGCGGCCAGCGCATCCGTGGTCATGCGCAACAAATTGTTCGGGAACGGTTCCAGCCATATCTCAAGCTTGGCAGCCAAGCGCGATTTGTCGACCAGTTCGTGATGAGGACTTCCCGGCAACCTGCTCGCAAGAAAGCCTGCAAGGATGGATCGCATGGCGGGCTGCGCGGCTTCTTCCGCTGAGGGTTGTGCCAGCATTTTGTGAAGGACGCGCTCCCGTTGAAGAGAAGGTACCGGTGCAGTCATCTCCAGGAAACCGGTCGTTGCCGGAGGCTCCCCCTCAAGCGCCAGCCACGAAGCAGAGCCTCGCAGCCCTCTCTTCTGCCGTTCAGGTTCGGCATGGAGGCTGAGGGAGCCAATTCGGGCCGACCGATACTGGGAACGCAACTGCCGCTCCACTATTGGGCCAGCATGGTTGCCGAGGATAACTGTCAAAGTGCGCGCGGCAGAATACTGCTGCCGGTGGAATTCGTTCAGTCCCCTCCCAGTAAGGGCCTCTATGCCCTCGATCGTGCCCATAGGCCATCGCTCGAGGAAGGAGTTCGAAAACAACTGCGCGTCGAACGCGCGATGCTGTTCCAGTTCCGCAAAGGCAGAGCGGTACTGATAGATCTCCTGTCTTGTAATGGATTTCTCGGTTTCGATAAGCTTGGGGGAGAGGTTCCGTAGCTCTCGCAACAATCGGAGTTGGTCGATCGCTTCAATGAGGCGGCCCTGAGCGACCTTCGCGTCAAACCGAGTCCAGAAAAATGATGTAAACGCATTTGCGGAATAAAGTGCCGTGGGAGCCGTTCCGTAGGATTTTCCGGCTGCCGACAGAAGATGCTCAAGAAGATGTGCCGCCCCAGGGATAGGGTCGGCCGCGCTTCCGACAGGGACCCAATGATGGACTATGTATCCGTCGACGGCAGCAGTCTCAATGTACAGTACCGCGCTGCTGCGGGCGTCATGTACATCAGGTGCTATCCATCTTCTAATCGAGCTCAGCATGGCTTCTCACAGTCCTCATTTCGGCGGCCGGGGGAGAGGTCCATGTATCGGATACGCTGCAAGTCCTTGCTCCCGGCGCCCAGGCTCCGGCGGATCACCGCTCGGCAAAGCCTGTCGCCTCGTTTTGGTCTTCAGGATCAGAGAATAATCAGAGGTTTCCAGCACCTTGCGCATAATTTTAGGAAAACTGTGACTTCGACCTGAGCTCTTGCATCCGGCCAATATTACCGTCGCGCTCGGTGTCCGTGTGCATGACCATCAGTTCTGCAAGCCCTCCGCTACTCATATTGAATACACGATCAGCGATTCTGAGCGTGTCGGGGCGATGAGCGATGACAACACGCGTAATATTAAGTTGCGTTAGGTTGTCATTGATAGCGCGTTCAACCTGGAGATCGAGGTGCGACGTTCCCTCGTCGATAAACAGAATCTTTGGCTGCCTGTACAGGGCACGAGCGATCATCAGACGCTGTTTTTGACCACCTGAAAGCGCGCTTCCCATATCGCCGATCAAGCTGGCGTAGCGCATGGGCATGCTGTCTATCTCGTCATGGATGCAAGCAAGGCGAGCGCAGGCTTCGATGCGTTCGAAATCAAGTTCGGTATCAAAGAAGGCGACGTTCTCAGCGATCGTTCCCGACAACAGCGTGTCATCTTGCATGACAGTGGCGATGTTGGAAATGAAATGGTTTCGAGCGATCCGGTTCAGGCCGATACCGTCATACGAGACTTCTCCAGACAGAGGGCGCTCCAACCCGAGCATCAGCTTGAGAAGTGTCGTCTTGCCTTCGCCTGACCGACCGGTGATCGCGACCATTTCGCCAGCGCTGATCGAGAGGGATAGATCGGAGACAATTGGCGGTTCATCTGGATGGTACCGAAACGAGACTGTGTTCACATTTATGGAGCCAGAAATTGAAGGTCGCAGGCCGCTTTCCCCATCCTCCGGCGAAGCAAGGGCCAAGTCGGCTATACGGTCCAGATGGACGGAAAGGGTGCGCCACACTACCAAGGCATCAACCGCGTTTTTTGCGGTTCTGCCGAAATAGACCTGGTAAGCGATGAAGGACATCATCATACCGATGGTGAACGAGCCTCCCATGGCGGCGCGGGCTGTGACAAAAACGATGAAGGCTGCCCCGACAGAATCGATCAGGTCGGCTACGGATCGAATGGCCGCATCGGCGGCGCTGTGGCGAAAGTTGGCATCCGTCATATCCGTCAGACGAGTTTGCCAGCGCTCAAAGCGTTCATCCTCGCGTCCAAACAGCTTGATACTGCGGATCGCCCGTATCGTTTCCAGAAAGAGGGTTTCTTCTCGCGCCTCGGTTGCCAGCTTGTCTTCCGTCAGCAGTCGCCTAATGCGGATGGTTCCGAAATGGAGAATGCCCTCGAGGCTGACGATACCCACGACGATCAGAGCAAAATTGCTGCCGTAGAGAAAAAGGACCGCAAGGGCGATTGTGGCTGCAACGGTGTCGACAAGTGCGTCCAGGGCTGGGCCCGTAAGAAATGCCTGGACCGTATTCGTGGAGTTGAATCGGGAGGTTACATCGCCCAAGTGCCGTTGTTCGAAAAAGGCCGAGGGAAGTTTCAGCATATGCCGAAACAAGTTGCTCATCAATCCAAGGGACAGAGACTGACCAATCTGTAGAGTTATGATCCGACGCTGAAAGAACGCCGCACAGTTGATGATTGCTAAACAGGTGAACCCCGCAAACAGGACGTTCATGAGGTCAGTATCAAGCCTGGTTACGGCTTCATCGACCGCAAGTTGAAGATATAGCGGTGCGACGACGGCGGCCACCTGCAGCAATATCGATAGCAAAATAATCTGCGTAACTGTAGGAGTCACACCATAGAGGTGTGACCAAATGGATGAAAGCGAGAGCTTTCTTCGTTGGTCCCGCGCCACGAAGGTGCCGCTCGGCCTGAATTCGGCAGCGATCCCTCTTGAGCGCTTGGATAGCTCCTCCCACCCAATGACCGTGCGTCCAATTGCTGGGTCGTGAACCACAGCTCCTTTTCTTTGGACTTTGACCAGCACCACAAAGTGGTCGTCGTCAATATGGAGCATGGCGGGCAGCTGGAGCTTCCTGAGATCAGAGAGCCGGGGGACCCTGACCGCACGTCCCTCCAAACCGTACTGGCTCGCAAGCTTGAGGACGGTCTTGAGCCGTGCGCCTTTCATTGACGGCGGTGCGAGTGAGCGCAGAGAGCCAAGATCGATCCTCCAGCCCCAATAGTTCGCAATCATCGCGATGCAGGCTAGCCCGCACTCGGCCAAGGTCGCCTGCCGAATGACCGGTGTTCTGTACTTTGCGAATCCGCGCCACCGCGGGCGAAAGGTGTCCGTCATACCCGAGCCCACAGCTCCCTGACCGAACGCAAGATCCACTGCGCGAGCGTCTGGCGATCCAGGATTATATCGGCACTGAGTGTGAGACCGGGTCGAAGGGGGATTTCTCGGTCACCTGACCTCATGGTCTGGTTTTCGATGGAAACGGTAACGCGATAGCTCGGCTCAGCCAATGAGATTGTCTTTCGAAGCTCGTCCGGCCTTAAGATTGTCTCCGAAACCGAAGCAACCTTGCCCGCGGCAAAGCCGTACCGAACATAGGGGAAAGCGTCGTAGGCGATCCGCACCGGCTGGTGTGGCTCAACGAAGGCGATCACCTTGCTCGGGACGTACATCTCGGCAACGAGGACAGACGTCTCTGGCAGAAGCGAGATCATGGTCAAACTCGGATCCACCGTCTGCCCGGGGGCAACCAGAATGGTGTCCACCGTGCCGTCAACGGGCGCCGTGACCTGGAAGGCCATTCGTCCTTCCGCTTCCGTTCGTCGTTGGCCCAGTTCAATCAGCGATTGCCGCAAGTCTGAAATTCGAAGTTCGCCTTCTATAGGCGCCTGCTCTCTGAGCCCTCGAAGCTCTGCCAAGGTCGCTTCATTCTCGTGGAGGGAATAAAGCAGAGTCTGAACCGAAATTTCGGCGTCGCGCAGCGCGGTCTCGCGTCTTTGTATTTCAGTGACGCTCATCGCGCCGGACTCTCTCAAAGTCCGACCTGCCGACAATTGCTCTTTGAGGACGGCAATCGTCTGCTGCTGAAGTTCCACTCCGCTCCGGACGGCCACAACCTGTTGCGCTACAGCGTCAATGCGCTCCGTATATTCCGTTACTTTCTTACCGACTTGAGAACCAATGGATTGAACGCGACTCCGTAGCTCAGACTCGGCAACTTTGATTCGGTCGATCTCAGATTCAGCGGCCGGTCTGCCGTTCACGAGACTGGGATCCGGATCGACATAGATGAGGACATCCCCTCGCTTCATACGTTGCCCCTCATGTACGACAATACGCTGTATGCGGCCGGGTCGAGGAGCATTGATCCGCATGATTTGAGGATTGGCGATGAGAAATCCGTTTACTTGCTCTCGTCGGGAAAATTTCGCCGACAAGAGGAATGCCGCTATCACAATGGAAGCGAAGATAAACACCCAACAAACACTGGCCCAGGTTTGGCCCGGGCCAATGTGGATGTCGCCGAATATGTTCGCGTTCCTCTTTAGGCTCAAGGCCATTGCTCAAGAGGCATCTTGCAGACGGATGTGAACTTCAGGTTGTCTTCAACTGCCTAGTGAGCTTCGCAAGTGGCCCTCCGTGTCCCTGCTAAAAATCAGCTTGAGGACAAGTTGAACCACGAACAGAACAACAAGAAGCGCCCAGTTCTTCGAGACGGGCTCGATCCAAGGAAAGAATATTGCTGCAAAGGCGACGCATCCATATGCTGCCAAGGCGGTTACTGCCGACTCTTTTAGCAAGTGAAACAATACCATCATGACTGTAGCTCCTAAGGTTGGGTGATGCCTTACACGCCTTGTCCCTTGGAGAACTCGGCGTCCTCAGCCCAAAGTTGCTGCCAGTTCTGTTCGCCAACGAAAAGTCCGATCGTGTAGCAGATGCTTTCGCCCACGACGCGAACAATCTTGCCTTTCCAATTCCCCTTCTTGCGAAGACCCATCCGATAAGCGAGTTCTTCGGCTCTCCAGACCGCCAGCGGATATATGGTTCTTTCGGCGAGGGGAGATCTCCGCATCAGACGGACATAGGGGATAGCCCAATATTGATACCCTCTCACGGTACGTGGCGAGAGACGAGTGGCTGTGAATTCGAGGTCAGCTCGCCAAGTTTCCCGATCCAGCATGCCCTTCCGGAAAAAGTGGGTACAGATTACGCGGCCGCTCGAAGCACCGGAACTACCCGCACCTAATGCGCTGAGGCCGCCGATCGCAAGCGACTTGCCGGGCGAAATCCCGGAGAGAGACGCAATTCCGGCGCCCGATACAAACGCTCCACCTGCGGCGTCGGCGCGACCTTTCCAACCCGCCCCAGCGATGTCGTCAAGTTCCTCCGCAGAAAGCTCGAAAGGATTGTAGCTGTCGGAAAATGTAGCGGATTGGTCCATGCTATTCATGTCGAATTCCTCGCTCAAATCCATTGAAACGCGAAACCCGCCCAAGCCGAAGCTTGCACGTTTTGGTTGTACGTTCAAGGGCTAGAATGGACAGGCCGAAATTTGCGGCTTCTTCACGAGATGCACTACCAGGCACAGCAAGACTCTTCCCGAGTTGCTCGTGAAGCTCTTTCAAGCCCTTAGGTATGACCTCGTTTGTGTGGCCTCGGCGGCATCCGGCCCTGAGCCTGTGCGACTTGCAACCGCCTGCGGATCGGCGCGCTGGGAAAAGAGACTCGACCGGGAGATGTTCGCCGCCGCCATGGAGAACGCGTTGGCGGTTGAGGGCGATCTCTCGCTGCGGGGCAACGGACCGCCTGACCGCTCCGGTAGATTTTCCGCCAGGGACTGTTCAGGGTCGCGACCGGTCACCGGCCGCGGCCTGTTCTTTTCGCCAGCCGCCGCATAGGTTGCGCTCAATCGAACTGAAGGCCTGTGCATGAGCAGCATGTTTCCCGAAATCTACCTTGTCCGCCATGGGGAAACGGAATGGAGCGCCTCGGGCAAGCACACCGGCCGCACCGACATTCCGCTGACCGCGAGGGGCGAAGAGGCGGCGCACGGCATTGCCGATCGTCTCCAGGGTCTGACTTTTCAGGCGGTCTGGTCGAGCCCGTCACAGCGCGCCTTCGATACCTGCCGGTTTGCCGGTTTCGGCGAACGCGCGGTGAAGAAGGCCAACCTGCAGGAATGGGATTATGGTGCCTATGAAGGCATGACGACGAAGGAGATTCTTGGCCGGCGCCCAGGCTGGCAATTGTTTCGCGACGGCTGTCCGGGCGGCGAGACAGCGAAGGACGTCGGAACCAGGGCCGATGCGATCATCGGCGAGGCTCGCGCTGTAGCCGGCAATGTGCTGATCTTTTCAAGTGCGCATTTCCTGCGCGTGCTTGCGGCGCGCTGGGTCGGCCTGCCGCCGCAGGGCGGCGCCCGCTTCGTGCTCGATACCGCAAGCCTTAGCATCCTCGGCTACGAGCATGATCCGACCGAGCCGGTGATCCGCAGGTGGAACCAGAAGTAGCGATCGCGGGCTCCCCCTCATCCGGCCGCTTCGCGGCCACCTTCTCCCCGGTGGGGAGAAGAGGTTGACTCGGCGCCATCCGGCTCCTCTCCCCTCGGGGAGAGGTCGGATTGCCCCGAATTGCTCTTTGCAATTCGGCTGGCAATGCGGGTGAGGGGGATGCTAGGCACGACTCCTCTCGCCCGACAGCATCGCCAACTCCTCTGTCGTCAGATGCCGCGCCTTGCCTTTCGCGAGATCGCCGAGCTGCAGGGCGCCGATCGCCACCCGCACCAGCCTGAGCACCTCGATGTCGAAAGCGCCGAGCAGGCGGCGGATCTGGCGGTTGCGGCCTTCATCGAGGACGATCTCCAGCCAGGCGGTGCGCCCGCCGCTGCGCAGCAATTCGATCGCGCTCGCCGTCAGCAGTTCGCCGTCCGCGACAGCACCTTCGCGAAACCGCCTGAGCATCGCCTCGTCAGGGGCGGAAGCGATCTGCACATGATAGGTCTTGGCGACATGCGAGGCCGGATCGAGCAGCCCGTTCGCCCAGCGCGTGTCGTTGGTCATCAAGAGCAGGCCTTCGCTTGCCTTGTCGAGGCGGCCGACCGGCGAGACGAAGGGCAGCTCCAGATCGGCAAGGCAGTCATAGACCGTGCCGCGGCCTTCGGGATCGTCGCGCGTGGTGACCAGCCCGCGCGGCTTGTTGAGCATCAGATAGACCTTGCGCTCGGCGGCGACGCGCTCGCCATCGACGGTGATGCGGTCGCGATCAGGATCGATGCGTAATGATGGGTCGCGCGCCACCTTGCCCGCGACCTGCACGCGCCCCTCGGCGATCAGCTGCTCAGCCTGCTTGCGCGAGCAAAACCCAAGCTTCGACAGCGCCCGGTCGAGGCTGACCTTCCCGGCAACGGCTCGCCGGGGCATCTCGCGTGGTTGTCGCATAGGCTTGCGTGTCATCGGCCGACAGATGCCACGCAGGGCAATGGGACCGCAACCCGCCCCCGGTCCATCCATCGTCAAGACACGGGCGCGCACCCGAGGTGGAAGACCAGCCTTGCGGGAGCAGGCAGCGCGGCCTGACCGCTGTCATGGTTCCGGCGGCGCGCTCAACCGCCGGTAAGCGACACCGTCGAAGGTAGCCGTCACGAAGCTCTTGACCGACATCCTGCGCTTGCGCCCGTCGCTGCAGGCATAGATCGGCCAGCCGGCCTCGCTGCATTCGTTCGCCGCGCACATGCGGGCAAGGCAGTTGCCGATGGTCAGCCGGAAGCCGCCCTTGCCGGCGAAGCCTTGCAGCAGGCTGCCGTCCGCCGAACGCCATGTCCGCTGACGGAATTCCGGCCGCAAGGCCGAAGGCTCGAGAGGGGTGGCGAGGTTGGCCGTGCCCGTGCGCGCCATGAGCTGAAGACGGTAGCGTGCCATTCCGGTCGCATAGGCGGTCACAAGGTCGGACTCACCCAAATAGGCGGCCGCCAGATCGGAGTTGTCGAGCAGATGGGGCAATTGCTCGCCTGCTTCTGTCGACCTCACTAAGGCAACAAGGGCGGCAAAGGCCAAGCAAGCGCGCAACATCTCGATTTCCAGCAGCCACATTTCCGGCGTGCCAGCGCCCCCGGCTGCCTTCCATACCATCTCGCCAATTGGCGCGCCGTGCAAGCCGCTGCAGGAGATGACCGGAACGTCTCAGCCGTTGGGAGAGGGCGGCAGCTCGAACAGGATGGCGCCGTTCTCCCGCCCTCGCTCGACATAGCCGATGATCCGGAACCATCTCGCGACGTCGGGTCCATGGAGCCAGCTGCGCGAGTGTATAGGAAGATTGCCGGCAAGTGCCTGGATATGGCGGATGTGGCGCTTGCAGAAGCGAACCGTTGCCGCGCTGAAGAAGTCCTCCTGTGCGGCAAACAGCGTGTCGGCCGCGTCGCCGTGCTCGTGCCAGGCAATGATGGCCACGGTCTTGTCGCCCTGGACCAGCGCATGAGCCCGGCCTTCCTTCAGGTTCATCATCAGATTGTCGTAGGCGGTCTTGCTGTCCTTGCCGGCCGCCAAATACTCGTCCGACATCCGCTTGGACAGATCACGGAAAACACTCTCGAGGTCTCCGACCGTCGCCGCTCGTGCTCTCATTTTTCCTCCTGAAAGCCCTACGGGCAGTTTGCCCTAAGGATAGGCATTCACCAAGCAAAGCAAATCCGCGATCGGCCGCATACGAGCAAATGCATTTCACCAGGCCGAGATCGCCGGTGCCGCCGCACCGGAGGTGCCGGTATTGACGGTCGGAGGCGTCTCCAACTGATCCGCTACGGCTTGCCAGCGATCGGCGAAATGGCTGCGGCCGGGGCATCGAGTCCGATATCGAGGATCGGGGCGCTGTGCGTGATCCAGCCGACCGAGATCAGGTCGACGCCGGTCGCGGCGATCGCAGGCGCCGTCTGCGCGGTCACCCGGCCGGAAGCCTCGGTGATCGCGCGGCCGCCAACCATCGCCACCGCCTGGGTCAACTGCTCCAGGGACATGTTGTCCAGCAGCACTGCATCGACGCCGGCCGCGAGCGCTATGTCGAGTTGCTCAAGCGTATCGACTTCCACCTCGATCCGCACCATGTGGCCGACGCCGGCACGCGCCCGCTCGATGGCCGTGCGGATATCGCCGGCAATCGCGATGTGATTGTCCTTGATGAGCACGGCATCGTCGAGGCCGAAGCGATGGTTGGCGCCGCCACCGGCGCGCACGGCGTATTTCTCCAGCGCACGCAGGCCGGGAGTGGTCTTTCGCGTGCACGCGATTTTTGCCTTGTGGCCCCGCGCGGCTTCGACGACCGCCGCGGTTTGCGTGGCAATGCCGCTCAGATGGCAAAGGAAGTTGAGCGCCGTCCGCTCTGCCGTGAGCAACGCGCGCGCAGGTCCGCGCACTGCTGCGACGACGTCGCCGGCCGAGATGCCGCTGCCGTCCGGGTGGATCACGGTGACTTCCGTCCGAGGATCGATCAGCTCGAAGGCGAGGGCGGCGGCATCGAGACCCGCAATCACGCCCGGCTGTCTCGTGGCGAGCACCATCGTGGCGGTCGCATCCGCCGGAACGATCGCGTCGGTGGTGAGATCGCCGGCGCGGCCCAGATCCTCGAGCAGGGCCGCGCGCACCAGCGGCTCCATCATCACGCGCGGCAGCGGCGTCAGCGTCATGGTCAAGCCCTCCTGTCGAGCAGCGCTACGGTGTCGGATGCCGTGTCGGAAAGGATCGCCGCCGCTTCGAGCGTCTCGTCGAGCGTCAACCGCAGCGATTGCGGCTGCGCATCGCGCCGGGGGAAATCGGTCCGGAAGTGTGAGCCCCGGCTTTCGTCGCGACGGAGAGCAGCAACCGTGATCATCAACGCGATCAGCGCGGGATCGGACGCGGCATCATCACCGGCGATGATTGGCACGAGCGTCCTTGCCGCGTCGCGTAGCCTCTCGCCGTCGCGCTCGATGCCGAGCGCGTGCGAAGCGATCGGGCGGATGCGCGAGGCATCCGGTCGCGGCGGCACGATAGCCGGCTTCAGCCGTCTATGCGCGCCTGGCGACGCGGCAGCGACGCTTGCCGCGATCCAGGCGGCCGATGTCACGGCCTCGATGAGCGAGTTGCTGGCGAGACGGTTGGCGCCGTGCAGCCCGGTGCGGGCGACCTCGCCGCAGGCCCATAGGCCGCGAAGCGAGCTCCGGCCTTCGGCGTCCACCGCCACGCCGCCCATGTGATAGTGGGCCGCGGGACGCACGGGGATCGGCTCCACGGCGGGATCGATGCCGGCTTGGCGGCAAAGCGATGCGATCGCAGGGAAGCGCTCGGCGAATTTCGGTCCGAGACACTGCCGCGCGTCGAGGAACACGCGATGCCCGGCCTCGAACTGGCGCCACACGGCTCGCGCCACCACGTCCCGCGACGCGAGTTCTCCCCCTGGTGTATCGGCGAGGAAGCGCCAGCCGCGCTCGTCGACGAGAACCGCACCCTCGCCGCGCACCGCTTCGCTGACCAGCGGCATCGGGCGCCGCGAGCCATCGAGCGCGGTCGGGTGAAACTGCACGAATTCGAGATCGGCAAGCTCCGCGCCGGCGCGCGCGGCAAGCGCCAGGCCCTGGCCGAATGAACCGCGCGGGTTCGTCGTATGATCGAACAGGCCGCCGATACCGCCGGTCGCGAGCACCACGCGGCCAGTCGACAGCGTCAAAGCTTCGCCGTTTCCAACGGCAAGCACGCCGGCGATTTCGCCGTCCTCGACAATCAGGCGCCGGACCTCGACGCCTTCGAGGATGGCGATTGAAGGCGTCCGTCGCACGGCGGCTGCCACCGCGCGGATCAATTCACGGCCGGTGGCGTCGCCGCCGGCATGGACGATCCGCCGGCGCGAATGCGCGGCTTCGAGCCCGAGCAGAAGCGTGCCGTCGGGAGTACGGTCGAAAGCAACGCCCAACCGCGCGAGATGCTCGATCGCTTGCGGCGCCGCCTCGACAACACGTCTTGCGGCCACCTCATCGCAAAGCCCGTCGCCGGCCGCGAGCGTGTCGGCAAGATGCAGGTCCGGGCTGTCATCGCTGCCGAGGCTCGCTGCGATTCCACCCTGGGCGAGGACGCTGGAAGCTTCGTCTCCCAGCGCGGTTTTGGAGACGAGGACGACCGGTTCCGGAGCGAGATGAAGCGCCGCCATCAGGCCCGCGATGCCGCCGCCGACGATGACCGGCCGGCCGTGGAGGTTGTGCATGGTCATATGGCGAGCATCCGCTCCACTGCCTGTCGTGCGCGTTCAGCGACGCCCGGGTCGATGGTGACGATGTGGCGGTTCTCCTCGAGCGCCGCGCGGATGTTGGCGAGCGTGATGCGCTTCATGTGCGGGCAGAGATTGCATGGGCGCACGAAGTCGACTTCAGGATGCTCGACGGCGACGTTGTCGCTCATCGAGCACTCGGTCATCAGCACGACGCGCGCCGGCTTGTGCCGTCCGACATAGTCGGACATCGCCGCCGTTGAGCCGGCAAAATCCGCTTCGGCGACAACCTCCGGCGGGCACTCGGGATGGGCGAGCACCGTGACGCCGGGATGCGCCTCGCGCAGCTCGCGTATATCGGCGGGCGTGAAGCGCTCATGCACCTCGCAGTGTCCCTTCCAGGCGATGATCTCGATCTTTGTCTGGGCAGCGATGTTCCTTGCCAGATATTCGTCGGGCAGCATGATCACCCGCGGCGCGCCGAGCGATTCCACCACCGCCAGCGCATTGCCCGAGGTGCAGCAGATGTCGGACTCGGCCTTCACCGCGGCAGAGGTGTTGACATAGGTCACGACCGGCACGCCGGGATAGCGCTGCCGCATCAGACGCACATCCGAAGCGGTGATCGAGTCGGCCAACGAACAGCCGGCGCCGAGATCCGGAATGAGCACGGTCTTGCCGGGATTGAGGAGCTTCGCCGTCTCGGCCATGAAATGCACGCCGGCGAGCACGATGACGTCCGCATCGACCAACATCGCCTTGCGGGCGAGCGCAAGGCTGTCGCCGACGATATCGGCCACGCAATGGAAGATTTCGGGCGTCTGGTAGTTGTGCGCCAGGATGACGGCGTTGCGTTCACGCTTGAGCGCAAGGATGGCGTCGATGTCGTCGGTGAAGGCCGGCCATTCGATCGGCGGGATCACCCGCCGGACGCGATCGTAAAGAGATGCAGCAGTCGAAAACGAAACGGGCATCGGCGCTCCAATTATTCTCTAAGTGAGTATAATTTGGGTATATACTTACTTTGAGAATAAGGGATGTCAAGCGCGCGATTGTGGCTATTTCGTCCCTGCGACAGCCCGCTCGTCGAGAACGGCGTGGCGAAAGCGGAAGAGCTTCGCTGGCCGCCCGACGGTGTCGGCAGCCGTCTCTCCGGTCTCCTCGACCAGATCCTGCTGCTCGATGAGGCGCCGGAAGTTCGGCTTGTGGACCAGCCTTCCGGAGAGCGCTTCCACGGTGCGTTGCAATTGCAGGAAGGTGAATGCGGGCGGCATCAGCTCGAACACCACCGGGCGGTATTTGATCTTCGAACGCAACCGCGCGATCCCGGTCGCCAGGATGCGGCGATGGTCGGTTATCATCGAGGCCCCAGGTACCAGTGGGGATGTGCTTCGCGCCGACCCGCGTGTTGCCTCCTCGATCAGGCCTGCCTCGTAGAGGAGCTCGTAACGCTGAAGGACGAGCTCTTCGTTCCAGTCGCGACCGTCAAAACCAAAGGCAATCGCTACCCGCTGTCGGCGCTCACGCCGCAATGAATCGTGATCCGCCTCGTCCACCCAGGCCAGCAGGCGCGACTGCAGTATGTCCGAAACCATCGGCGGGGCACCGGAACGGTGGTCTTCCCAGGGGAAATAGTCGTACCAGTTCCGCCAGGCACGCTTGCCCGATCCGGCGGGGTGCTCTGCGCGCGTCAGGGCAAGGTAGCTGATCGAGATCACGCGCTGCTGGCGCTGCTCGCCGATCCGGTCGCGGTCGGCGAACGTATAGAGCTGCTCGATATAGCCGAGCTGGTGACTGGTCTGCTGTTCCACCCATGCTCTAAGGCCAGACTGCAGGGAGCGATGGCCGAGCTCGAACGGCCCCGAGGGCAGGGCGTTGGCCTGGCCGACGGTGAGGACGCTCGGTCCCTGACCCGTCATCGCCACAACCACCGCGATCAGATCCACGCTGGCCTCGTGGGCCTTGCCTGGCGGCGTTTCTTTTCTGCTTGCTGCTGCCTGGCCTTTCATTGTCCCCCTGAGCTGTTCGGCCGGTTCGGTCTAGGGGCTGAATCAGATCACTCAAAAGGTGGACTGCACTCTTTCGTCCGTCAATGTTTCAGAACCATGCGCGCGAAGGCGAAATCAAAATGGCGAAAAATGGCGTCGAACACCGAGGCGCGAAAGCACATGGCTCTCAGCCCGACCTTGCAGCAAGGCGTCTCCTCTGATTCTCTGATATCGGTGGGGATCGCCTGATTCGTGTGTACGTTGTTCCGCATGGTTACGCGGCGGGGCAGCGGTGCCTTCCGTAGAGAGACCACAATGACTGCCAAGCCGGAAATCCTCGAGATGAGGCCTAAGATCACCGTTGTCGGGGTCGGCGGCGCTGGCGGAAACGCCGTCAACAACATGATCGCCGAAGGATTGCAAGGCGTCGAGTTCGTCGTCGCCAATACTGACGCCCAGGCGCTCACCATGTCGAAGTCGTCGCGACTGATCCAGTTGGGTGCGCATGTGACCGAGGGCCTGGGCGCTGGATCCTTGCCTCAGGTCGGCAGCGCGGCCGCGGAGGAATCCATCGACGAGATCATGGATCATCTGGCGGGAACGCACATGTGTTTCATCACCGCTGGCATGGGGGGCGGCACGGGGACCGGCGCCGCGCCCATTATTGCGCGTGCCGCGCGCGATGCCGGCATTCTGACGGTGGCCGTGGTCACCAAGCCTTTCGCGTTCGAAGGCAAGCGCAGGACCCAGGCCGCCGAGGAAGGCATAGAACGCCTTCGCGAGAGCGCCGATACGGTGATCGTCATCCCGAACCAGAACCTATTCAGGGTGGCCGACGCCAGGACAACATTTGCCGACGCATTTGCCATGGCGGACCGTGTTCTCTACGCCGGTGTCGGCTGCATCACGGATCTGATCGTGAAAGAGGGTCTGATCAATCTCGACTTCGCCGACGTCAAGTCGGTGATGCGGGACATGGGCCGAGCGATGATGGGAACCGGCGAGGCCTCCGGGGAAGGCCGTGCAAGGACGGCCGCCGAGGCTGCAATTGCCAACCCGCTCCTCGACGAAGCCTCCATGACAGGCGCCAGAGGCCTGCTTGTTTCGATTTGCGGCGGCATGGACATGACACTCTTCGAGGTCGATGAAGCAGCGACACGGATACGGGAAGAGGTCGACGCCGACGCCGATATCATCGTCGGCGCCATCTTCGATCAGGCGTTGGCTGGGAAATTCCGGGTGTCGGTCGTCGCAACGGGCCTGCGGAAGGGCGTGGACATGGCGCAGCTTGAGCAAAGGATTGCTTGAGGCCACGCGGATGTCCGATGGGGTTGCCCCCCCGATAGACGATTGCCTCTGCGTCACAGGAAGGCGTCTGTGGCTATGACCGGGGGCCGCCCGATAGCGAGGCGGCCGTTTACCTATGTCTGTGGGCCGGACAGGGGATCGATGGTAGCGGAGGTGCGCTACAAGCGTTCCCCACATTCCGAACCGGTGCCATTCGCATATCGCGTCGCGTCATGAAGTGGCAAATTGATCCCATTCGAGCCGCTCTCGCCGCGCTTTTTTGAACGGCAGTTTTGCGCCGCATCTCGGTCGTAGAGATCAGCCTTGCCGCCGCCCGAAAGCGAACATCGTCTGCGACAACACTGGAGGTCATGGTTGCGCCATCTCAGGACCTTCGGCGCCGCGATCCTGCCTGCCGGCGAGCAGACATTCAGCTGAAGCTCAAAAGCGGGCAGCAGCGAACGGACCTGGTTGTTGCTGAGTGTTTCAGCGCTACATGCATTCCGGTCCGCAGAGGGGCGTTCCGCTCCTGGTGAAGCCGCTCTAGGCCACGCCAACGATCGCCCGGCAACGCGCGCCGGCTGGCCAGAATGGATAGCCGCCGGGGTAACATCCGGCCTGCGGATTCAGTGGCTCTGGACGAAAGGAGCACGCGAGCTCCCGAAACGGCGTGGCCAGCGCAAGTGCATCTCACGCGCTAGCCGTATATCCATGGGCCGCGGCCCGACCGAGATCCGTCAGCTTGCGACGGCGCTGCGCAGCAGCATGAGCTCGCCGATGTTTTCGATGATGACATAGCCGACCAAACGGCCTCCGGCATCCACCACGCCGACCGCAGGTGCAGCCCCGCTTCTCAGGGGTTCGAGCGCCTTGATGAGCTTCTCATAGTCTCGCACCACCGGGATATTTGCGGCCATTGCCTCGATCACAGGAGCTTGACCACCGCGCTGCTGGAGGCCCGCGACAAGCCCCTCACGCGTCAGCACGCCGCGCAGCCTGCCGCCACCGTCGACGATCGGAAACTCGTGTTGCGTCGTGCGCAACAGCGCCTGTGCCGCCTCGTCGAGGGTCGCGGTCGCCGGCAGGCTTTCGAACCGGCTGATCATGACGTCGCGGACGTTAACGGCACGCGCCGCTGCCTCGAGCCCCATCGCCTGGGTTTCCGCAGTGGCGGCG
>NZ_RZSC01000289.1:0-6995 GCF_003998155.1 Mesorhizobium sp. M1E.F.Ca.ET.063.01.1.1 | reverse complement strand
GGACACCCACCACCAAGGCGCAGGCGCTACTCGACAAATTCGGCAAGGCGCTCGAAGCCGGTGACATCGATGCCGCCGTCAACTGCTTCCAGGAAGACTGCTACTGGCGCGACCTCGTTACATTCACCTGGAACCTGAAAACCATGGAGGGCCGCGACCAGATCCGTGACATGCTGCAGGCGACGCTGGCCAACACCAAACCGACCGGCTGGACAGTGGCCAAGGGCGAGGAAGCGACAGAGGATGGTGGCATCACCACCGCCTGGATCACTTTTGAAACCGACGTGGCGCGCGGCTTTGGTCTTGTTCGGTTCAAGGGCGAGCTGATCTGGACGCTGCTGACCACCATTGCGGAGCTGAAGGGCCATGAAGAGAAGGCAGGCTTCACCCGTCCGCTCGGCGCCAAGCACGGCCACGGCAAGGGCCGCAAGACATGGCGCGAAGAGCGCGACGACGAGATCGCCGAACTCGGCCACTCCCGGCAGCCTTATGTCGTCATCATCGGCGGCGGCCAGGGCGGAATTGCCCTCGGCGCCAGGTTGAAGCAGCTCGGCGTGCCGGCCGTCATCGTGGAGAAGAACGAACGTCCCGGCGATTCCTGGCGCAAGCGCTACAAGTCCCTCTGCCTGCACGACCCGGTCTGGTACGATCACCTGCCCTATATCGACTTTCCGAAGAACTGGCCGGTGTTTGCGCCGAAGGACAAGATCGGCGACTGGCTGGAGATGTACACCAAGGTGATGGAGCTGAACTACTGGAGCTCCACCGCCGCGAAATCCGCCACATACGACGAGAAGGCCAAGGAGTGGACCGTCGTCCTCGAACGCGACGGCAAGGAAATCGTGCTCAAACCGAAGCAGCTCGTGCTGGCGACCGGCATGTCCGGCAAGGCGAACTGGCCGAAATACAAGGGCCAGGACATCTTCAAGGGCGAGCAGCAGCATTCCTCGACCCATCCCGGTCCGGACAAATATCGCGGCAAGAAGGTTGTCGTCATCGGCTCCAACAATTCGGCCCACGACATCTGCGCGGCGCTGTGGGAGGCAGGCGCCGACGTGACCATGGTGCAACGTTCGTCCACGCATATCGTCAAGTCCGACACGCTGATGGATATCGGCCTCGGCGCCCTCTATTCGGAGCAGGCGGTCGAGAACGGCATGACGACGCGCAAGGCGGACATGATCTTCGCCTCTCTGCCATACCGCATCCTGCATGAGTTCCAGATTCCGCTTTACCAGCAGATGAAGGAGCGCGACGCGAAATTCTACGAGGATCTGGAAAAGGCGGGGTTCATGCTCGACTGGGGCGATGACGACTCGGGTCTGTTCATGAAGTATCTGCGCCGCGGCTCCGGCTACTACATCGACGTCGGCGCCTGCGACCTTGTCATCGACGGCTCGATCAAGCTCAAGAGCGGTCCCGGCGCCGCCGTCCAGGAGCTTACCGAGACCGGAGTGACGTTCGTCGACGGCACCGAGCTGCCGGCCGACCTGGTGATCTACGCCACCGGCTACGGCTCGATGAACGGATGGGCCGCCGACCTCATCTCACAGGAAGTGGCGGACAAGGTCGGCAAGGTCTGGGGCCTCGGCTCCAACACCACAAAGGATCCCGGCCCGTGGGAAGGCGAGCAGCGCAATATGTGGAAGCCGACCCAGCAGGAAGCGCTATGGTTTCACGGCGGCAACCTGCACCAGTCGCGCCACTATTCTCAGTATCTGTCGCTGCAGTTGAAAGCCAGGCAGGTCGGTTTGCCCACTCCGGTCTATGGGCTGCAGCAGGTGTATCACAAGGCTTGAAGCCAGACCCTTTGCGGTAGACGGAAGCCCGGTTGCGGGCTTCCGTCTGTCATGTTGCCTTGGGCATCGAACTGTGCCGCGCCCGCTACGAGGAGGCCGATATTGACGTAACCCGATGAACTATCAATCTCGCCCAATCCGCTTCCAGTAGATCAGCGTGCCGGTTAGCCCGCCGTGCGGCTTCAGCGCATAGTCCGGAATCTCGCCGGTCAGCGTGAAGCCGAGTTTCTCGTAGAGGCCGGCCGCGCCCTCCTCGCTTGCGGTGTCCAGCACCAGCAGAGTGCGTCCATTCTCAACGGCCAGTTTCTCGGCGGCCCGCATCAGGCGGGTCGCGGTGCCTTTGCCGCGATGGTCGAGCCGGATCATCAGTTTGGCGATCTCGGCACGGTGCGGCTGGTTGGGCGGACAATCGAGAATGAGCGTGACGGTGCCGACAAGCGTCTCGCCATCCCATGCGCCCAGCACCGCCCTTTCTGCCCGTTTGGCGGCAGCCAGCGACTTGCACCAGAACTCCCGAGCTGCATCCAGCGACAAGGGATGCATGAAGCTTACCGATCCGCCGGCAGCGACTGTCTCGATCAACAGATCGGCCAGCATCGCGCAGGTCGCTGCATCATCGCCCAACACCCTGATTTCAGGGGAATTCATCTTGGTGTTCTCCAGGTAAAGGCTGCCGTCATTCGAAGTGACTTGTTCGTCTCCGCCGCCGCGCCCGGCGGATTTCCGCGATGCGCTCGGCATCGTCTTCGCTGAGGTGGCGCCCGCGCTCCAGGATCTCCAGCGTGTATTCCTCATAGGTCAGGCCAAGCCGCTCGGCTCTTTCCAGTCGCATCAGCATGATGGTCTGGCTCGGCGCCTTCCAGGCTTTGTCGTGGGCGGCACGCCAGGCGAGGAAGGTGTAGGCATCGCCCTTGCCCCAGGGCGGTCCTTCATAATCGTCGAGAGGCGGCCCGCCATTGTGCGAACGTCTCGGCCGGCGCGCCATGCGGTCAGCCCCTGACCAGCGCCACCAGATAGTCGGCGGCTTCCGGTCCGGGAGCATGGAACGTGCAGTCCGACGGGGCGCCTAGCGCCAGGCAATCGCCGGGTTCGAGCCTGTGCAGCACATCGCCTTCGGTGAAGTCGAGGCGACCGCCGATCAACCAAATCTGCTGCTTGATGAAGGCATAGGATGCTGCCGGAAAACTCACCTTTGCGCCCGCAGGCAAGCTGACCCTGATGAGTTCGAGCGGCATCTGCGAGGCCGGCGATAAGTGCCGCCTGACATAGCCGGTCGCAGGATCCCGCCAGACCGGCTGTTCGTCCTTGCGGGAGACACCGCCGCCCTGCGTTTCGGCGCGGGCGATCAGTGTCGACAGCGTCATGCCGAAAGCAGACGCAACGCGCACAAGGAGCGCCGCGGTCGGACTTGTCTTGCCCCGCTCCATGGCGCTCAGCATCGCCTTGGAGACAACCGATCGCTCGGCCAGTTCGGCCAGAGACCATCCCCGCAAGTCCCGCTCGGAGCGTATCCGTTTGCCGATCGTGGATGTGATGTCTTTCGATATATCAGCCATTCGTCCAATATATCGAAATCCCAAGATGACGAAAGGGGCTGTTCGATCGAATTTTCGCGTATGCCTTAACAGGCCTTACACCATCCCACCTCACCCGACCTTAACCCCGATTGGATAGGTTTGACCTTGAGGGGAATGGGACAGGTCACCGATGTTTGTTGAACGCGAAGCCTCCGTAGGGGAGCCGACCTCGCAGGAGCGCCGTGACGGCCAACAAAGCGACAAGCGCATTCTGGGCAATGTCGTGCAGTGCGATGGCGCGCGCGCCACCATCAGCGCTTACGCCGAGGATGCCGAAGGCACGGTCACCGGCCTGTGGACCGTCGGCAAGATGATCTCCATCAACCTTGGCTCGACGCGCACCGTCGGCCTTGTCTATGCGATCGGCAAGTCGGACCGCGTCTGGAGCAACGAAGGCCAGAACGCGATCGAGGTCAGCATCGAATTGATCGGCGAGGTGCGCGACGGTGCCGAACCTGGCGCCAAGCCGGTTTTCGACCGGGGCATCACCACCTATCCGCATATCGGCGCCATAGCCCACCGTATCCGCAGCCGCGACCTGCAGGCCGTCTACGATCTCGCCGGCCGGCACTCCATCACCATCGGTACGCTGTCGCAGGACGAGGCGATCGACGCCAACATTGCCATCGACGACACGCTGGCGCGCCATTTCGCCATTGTCGGCACGACCGGCGTCGGCAAATCAACGGCCGTCTCGCTGCTTTTGCGCAAGTCGATCGAGGCGCGCCCTGACCTGCGCGTGCTGATCCTCGACCCGCACAATGAGTTTGCCGCCTCGCTTCCCGAATATTGCGTGAAGGTCGATTCCAAGACGCTCGACCTGCCGTTCTGGATGTTCAGGCTGGAGGAATTCGCCGAGGTTCTGTTTCGCGGTCGCGAGACCGAGCCGGAGGAAGTCGACGTTCTCCGCGACCTCATCCCGGCCGCCAAGAACCTCTATCGCAACCCCAGTTCGGGCAGCTACATCAGGCGCGGCAGCGACGCGCTGACCGCGGATACGCCGGTGCCTTACCGCATCGCAGATCTCATCAAACAGATCGACGAGCGCATGGGCATGCTTGAGAGCAAGAACGACCGCCCGACCTTGAAGTCGCTGAAGACGCGCATTGAATCGGCGGCCTCCGACCCGCGCTACCGCTTCATGTTCAATTCGCGGCTGATCGAGGACACGATCCACGAGACGATCGGCAACATCTTTCGCGTCCCCAACCATGGCCGTCCGGTAACCTGCTTCGAGATGGCGGGCATGCCGTCCGAGGTTGTCAATTCCGTCTGCTCGGTGCTGGCGCGCCTCGCCTTCGACCTCGCGCTTTGGAGCGAGGGCCGGCTGCGGTTGCTTTTGCTTTGCGAGGAGGCGCATCGCTACATGCCGGCCGATCCGCGCCTCGGCTTCGCCCCGACCAGGCACGCTCTGTCGCGCATCGCCAAGGAAGGCCGCAAATATGGCTGCTACCTCGGGGTCGTCACCCAGCGCCCGGGCGAGCTTGATCCGACCATCCTGTCGCAATGCTCGACCTTCTTCGCCATGCGGCTGGCCAACGAGCAGGACCAGGCGATCATCCGCTCGGCGATCGCGGATTCCTCGGCCTCGACACTGGCCTTCCTGTCCTCGATGGGCCAGCGCGAGGCGATCGCCTTCGGTGAAGGCGTGGCGACGACCATGCGGCTCAAATTCGAGAAACTGTCGCGCGAATTCATCCCGGGAACGGCCAAGCGCGAGCAGACGCTGCCCGCGGAAGCCGGCGACGACGTCGATCTCGCCGGCATCGTCGAGCGGCTGCGCAACGTGCCGAAACCGCAGCAGTCCATAGCCTTCGCCGAGGCGGTCGATACCGGCCGTCAGGCCGGCGATCCCGACTACCGCAAGCCATCGGCGCCGCGCGTGCAGCCGGACGACGACTTCGACCTGCGCTACGGCCTGAAGCCCTCGACCTTCGGCATGCGCCAGCAGAACGATTGAATACCACGTTAGGGTTCTAGGCCCGGCTTCGCCGGTAGGCATGGGTAAATTCCGTCAGGAAATTCGTCAGGCTGAGCCGAGTGGATTCGCTTTCGAGAACCGGAGCGGAGCGGACATAAAGTCCGTGAGCACCGGCCTACGCCGGCCGTAGCCTTAACTGCCACGACCCCACCAGGAGTGCTTCGGCCGGCGAAGGCCGGAAGCGCAGAAAACGGCAGCATACGGCCGGCATCACGAATTCAGTGATGGGATTTAGGCGCAGACGCGGTTGCGGCCCTGCTTCTTCGCCTCGTAGAGCTGCCGGTCCGCGCGGCGATAGAAATCCTCGGCGCTCTCATTGCGGTCCCAGACGGCAAGGCCGACGCTGGTGGTGACCTTCAGCCGCACGTTGCCCGATAGGATCGACAGGTTGGCGATGGCCTTGCGGATGCGCTCGGCGAAGCGGGCAAGCAGTTCCGCGTCCATGTTGGGCGTAACCACGGCAAATTCCTCGCCGCCAAGCCGCGCCACCACGTCGTGGTAGCGCGTCATGCCTCTCAGGCATGTGGCGACGGCCCTCAGCACCTCGTCGCCGACATCGTGACCATGCGTGTCGTTGACCTGCTTGAAATGATCGAGGTCGAGGATCATCAGCCCCACCGGCTTGTCGATGCGGCCGAACTCATCGAGATACTCCCGCAGCGCATCGTCGAAATAGCGGCGGTTCTGCATTCCGGTCAGGCCATCGGTGAGAGCCGCCTGCTCGAGCGTTTGCGAGCGGGCGCTCAGCGAAACCGTCATGGCGCGCAGCTTGCCCTCTTCCCTCACCTGGCCGCGGATCAGCGGATAGATGAAGAATATTCCGAAGAACAATGCGGCGGCCAGCAGCGCGCCGGTCACGAACAGCAACTTGTTGAGATAGATGATTCTTTCGAGACGCGACGCGGTGTCGAGATCGGTCGCGATGTCCTGCAATTGGCCATAGGCGTGGAAGGTCACCAGGCCGGCGGCCAGGATCACGAAAATAAAAACGAAGAATGCGGATTCCGCCTTGTGAAAACGCATAGCTCCCCACGGCACTACGACCCATCGTCGTTATGGCATGCCCGGCCTTACGGACGGTTAACCCGGGCCACTTGAACGAGAGGCGCATCGGATAGTCTAAGTTCCTGATCGAAATCGCATATGATCAGTCGGGAATGATTGGTCCATCGCCTGGGCAAAGCCTCTGCCAACCAGCGCCAAGTTGATGCCTGAACCAGGTCGCCTGACGCTTGGCATATTGGCGCGTTGCGGCCTTGGCGCGTTCGATCGCCTCGGGAAAACTCATTTGTCCGGTCAAGGCAGACCGCAGCTCGCGGACCCCGATCGCTTTCATCGCTGGCAGGTCCGGAGCGAGGTCAAGCGCCATCAACTGCCTGACCTCGTCGAGCGCGCCTTTGTCGAGCATCTGGTCGAACCGCGCCTCGATGCGCGCCACCAGTTGGCCGCGATCCGGCTCGATCACCAGGAAGCGCGCGCTGTCGCGGTCGATAAGCGGTTGGCCGCGCGACGCCTGCCAATCAAGGATCGACCGCCCCGACGCATCGAGCACTTCGAGCGCCCGCACGATGCGCTGGCCGTCGGTCGGCCTGAGCTGCATGGCGACCGACGGCCAGCGCATCGTGCGGGCGCTCGAAG